>JBHLMB010000014.1:0-14112 GCA_048938565.1 Promethearchaeota archaeon
ATATGCGATACTTATAATTTTCCGTCGGGTTTCCTCCACAAGGCACAATGACTAAGGCAATAAAATAAGGTCTCGTGTAATATCTTTCTCCTGCCATGGTTGAAATGAAACTATTCTTTATGGAATAGTCTCAATCAAAACTCCTTAACATCAACGAGATTGGTAATTTTTCAAAAGAAATTTTTTCCCAAAATCCCATACTTGATTCAGATACGGTCACGCTAATCGAGGGAGCACCCCGTTTTTTAAACTCCTTAATGGCTGATTCCACCAAGGCCATCCCGATCCCACTTTTTTGAAAAGCAGGGTGAACGGATAGTATGTGGATGAAGGCGCGAGAACCGTCGTAAATTGCCTTGATGAATCCGACGGCTTTTTCTTCATTTTCTGCAACGAGAAATAGTGCGGCATCGCACATTGCCACTCTTAACATCGCTTCTGGACCCTCTATTTCTGGATAATCATACTGCTCATTCATCTTTAATATTGAAACGAGTTCGTCAATGTCTTCTTTCTTGAATTTTCGAATTATATTTGATTTCATCTTTGTCGTGCTCCTTTTTTCTTATGAGATATTCAAATTGTTTGATGGCTTATTTTAGAAGAGATAACCTCTCTAAGCATTGAATGTTATTCTTTGGTGTAATTTAAGGTTTTTTATCGATTTAAGAATGTTTATTGTTAAAGCAGTCAGGAAGCTTTTATAGTTTATTTTTATTTGGTTTTCAGCATTTTTGGCTCCCAGGAAATCTAAATCCGTTTTTTATTCTTATATTCGGCTGATTCATAAGGATTTACCGTTATCCCATTTCTCGATAAAATCTTCGAGTAATTCTTTTCCAAATTGTGATTCGGCACTTACAAACTTAAAGGGCGATTTTGTCAGAGCTCTAACCTTCCCAGAATTATCAAAAATGATGGGGACATAAATTATCGCGTTAGATTCTATGTATGTTTCAGGTTTTTCGTTTTTTAGGGTTTCGCCTAAAGGCAGGTGTTTGCAAATATCTCCAATTTTAGCAAAATGCGAATAACTCATTAGGCATGATAGAATGGAAAATTACTATAATAATTGTTGAAAAAAAGGATCATTTTCCATATTCCTGAAATCTGGCGTTAGCCATCGATGCAATTTAACACGAATAGTAAATGCGATAGGAAGAAGCGTCCAACAATTGATCGAAACCATGAACTTATATAAATAGGTTTTTATTATTATGGCATATTAATCTTGAATAATTCGTCTTAATTGAGGTAATGCCGATGGAGCAGAAGATCAATGGAACTTTTGTAAAAATAGTTGTGAAAGGAATTAAATCGGACAAGGCCCATCAGGAAGAATACGACAAGCTCCTTTCGGAGGAAGCAAAAAATTTCTTGAAACAACGCGTCTTGAATTCCGTGTGGTATTCGTGGGATTTGTTTTCCGAGCTAATTAAAGCGCTAATCAAGGTCGCGGCAAAAGATGATAAGAAGATCGTGAAAAAATGGGGTGCCGACTTTGGCGAAGGCGTGATATTCGTAATATATAAAAATATCATTGACGAAGGGAATGTGAAAAAACTTGCAGAAATATACCCGCGATTTCACGGGTTAATGTATAATTTTGGCACGCTTTCCGTTGACACGATCTCCGATAATGAGATACTTTTCACATACAGGAACTTTAATCCTGGTTTTGAATTGTTTTATGACGCATTGGTTGGATGGACGCAATGGACCCTCGAGATGTGCATAAAGAAAAAGACATCTTGCGAGTTCTTGAAGAAATTCTGGGAAGGAGACGAAGTAACTCAATTCAGGCTAACTTGGGCACCTTGATTCTATTCAATTTTCTATTCAATTCTATCGTATCCCGAATTAGTAAGAGAAAGTTAAGCTTGAGAATGTCTTTTTTTTATCGTAATAACTTAAAAAACAAGCCAAAAAAAGCAAAAAGATGCTAAGAAAAAAAAAATGGGACCTTCAACCCAAAAGCCAGTTGCGCAAAATATTACTTGATCGGGTTAAACCTCGTGAAACCACTTCGAAAAGTGATGTCCCCCTGTGAAACTGTCGTTGCGTGAATTTTTACGAGGATTTCGTTGTCTTTAGGAATCGGCTTCTCTACATCCTTGAATTGCAGAACTTCCGGGGCCCCATATTTTTCGTATACTATTGCTTTCATTACTTTTTTATTTTCTTCCGTGTTTATTTCCTCCTTTTTTTAATTTCGCCTAGTACTCTCTAAGTATAAAGTAAGAGGAGAAGGTTCCAAATGAAATTGACCTAAATATCCGTGCGTGGTTTCTTCCATTCCTCCTTTAGAATGCTATAGAGATAACTATTTCTCCAATCGCCCCTGATGAAAAAGCGCTTGCGAATTTCTCCCTCTTTAGTAAATCCAATCTTTTCTACGACCTTTTGGGACGCAATGTTCCTGATGTCGATGAAAGCTTGGATGCAACTGAGGTCTCTCGTGAGAAACAAATAGTCCACTAAAATAGTGGTGGCTTCAGTGGTATAACCCTTGCCTCTTTCGCTTGGATTCATGACATACCCTATTTCCATCGTCTTGCAATACGGATTTATCATATAAAAGTGAACTGCTACACCAATTTTGCTTCCATCTTTCTTTTCAATGATAAATCTCGTGAATTCAAAAGGATCGTTGCCTTGCGCTTTCTCGTTATCCAAAAAGGACCACTGATGTGGAGAAAAATATTCACCAAGGAACTCGGGATTATTGATCCATTTTGCAATCAGGGGTAAGTCGTCTTTCTCGCAAATCCTTAGATTTATGTTCTGACCTTCTAGCATAAAACTCTTGGAACTCCTTTTTTTATTGTTTTAATTAAGAAAAATATTTACTTGTTTAATAGTGTATAAAGTAAAGGAATCTTAATTGAAAAGTTTTAATTATTATTATTGATAGAAATTTGTTATTTAAAACATAGACACGAACAATAAATAATAAACTACAATTATAAATTATCTAATTTTTATGAATTTATTATACTTATAATCCACTTCATTTTTAGATGAGAAATGCAATATCAAGTAAAAGGAACCGCCCTGAAAGATTTTGTAATAGGAATTAGATCTGATAGATTTCATAAAGAAGAATATGATAGAATACTTTCAGATGTCACCAAAGATTTATTGAACCAACGCATCCTTAATTCCATTTGGTATTCGTATGAAATCTATGTCGAGATATTTAATGCGATAGCTAAGGTTATTGCTAAAAATAATCGAGAGATCGTGATAAAATGGGGGCGTGATTTCGGTGAAAAAGTGATGGTTACCATCTATAAAAATCTCATAGTTGAGGGGAACATCAAAAAACTGTTGGAAATGTACCCGCGATTTCATAGAATGATTTTCAATTTTGGCACTTTAACACCAGAGTGGATTTCTAGAAATGAAATACTATTTACCTACAAAGATTTTGATACTAAATTTGAAATGGTGTATTACTCAAACATAGGGTGGACCCAAAGAGCCATAGAAATGTGCATTAAAAAAAAAGTAAATTACAAGTTCGTCAAAAAATTTTGGGAAGGGGACGATGTGACACAATTCAGGCTGTTTTGGACGCCTTGAGTATTATCTAATATTTTTGAGTGTTTTTTCCGATCAAGATAATGATGAATTCCATGTTGTTATTCTTTCACATGAAGGTAGATGTTTCCAAATATCACCGATTTTTAGCATAATGCGAATAGCTCATTAGGTATTATTGAATGGAAAATTATTTTAATAATTCTTAAAAAGGAGGACAATACAAATTTATTTGTAACATATTCTAGCTTTTTTTTTATTTTTAATGGGTAATTTATCTTGGCAAGGCACTTTTACAAAACATAATCCGCAGGAATAAATAGGAATGTTAAAATGCTCTTGAATATAAGGTGTTGTGGCCATGACGTATTCCCTGCACGCCTTTTTATCGTGTCTCTTTTCAAAACTTATTGCTCCAGCAGGACATCTTTTAATACAAGCCCCACAGTTAGTGCAATATTCGTAATGATTTGAAGGCCGTTTTTCAGCGTCCGAAGGTAATTCATGATCAATAACTATGCTTCCACACCTCATAGCTATTCCTTTTTCGTTCAAAAATCCATCGCTTAATCCAAATGAACCTAAACCTGAAGCATATGCCATATGTCTATGACTCCAAGGATATGCGTAAAGTGCATTAGGGTGATTTTTATGAAGTTTATTTAAATAATCTTCGGCCATTGGAGCAACACCATTAATACCAAATTCTTTTTTTAATTCATCAAGAAGATGAATCTGGAGTGAAAGGTTACATTCTTCGCCATATAAGCGGGTATGAGCCCATCTTTCACAAGGCCATTTATCAGAATACTCGGAATGTTGTTTTTTAGTGATCTGGTTTAAAGGGAATATAAAAGCAACAACAGTGAGAATCCCTTTAGTTGGAATAATGTTATTTTTTTCACAATATTTCAAGTAAGCTTCTTCAGGAGTAAGATGAAAAGGTCCTACGGCTTTCTTATATAGGTTAAAAATTGGATCGTTTCCTGAAGCAAATCCAACCAATACATCAGGCTCGAACATTAGAATTCCGTCAACTCCTTTCATTCTGTTAGCTTTATTGTTCCTAAGAAAGTCATTAATCTTATCCAAAAACCACTTTTTATTTAGTGCCATGAAGAAAAATAATGCTGAAGAAATATTTATATTTTAATTCAAGAGAGCGTGTAAAAGCATCCAAATACATTCCTACTTATTGAAGTGAAGATTTATTTATCCTTTACATTTATTAATTATTTTGATTTTTTTTAGGCGAGTTTCGCGTGCGTAATGTGTTCCATTCCTTTCAACCATACATTTAAATAAAGTTACTTGCAGAATGAAGCTCGCGTGATGCAATAATTTATATTTTATATCGTTCTTTTTTTAGTAATTATAATTTTTTAGCAAGTTTTTAAAAAAATTTACTTTTATAACAAAATTTGGTGAACATATTACATGAACACGCTGGAACACTTATTAAAACCAATTAGAATTAGGTCTCTTGAGATTCCAAACCGCTTGGTAATGCCGCCCATGGGAACGGGACTTGCAAATCCGGATGGCACGGTAAGTGAAGCGAATATAGCTTACATGAAACGTAGGGCTAAGAGCGGGGCCGGACTCATCATCACCGAGATCACGGAAGTACATCCCCTGGGATCGGTGAGCCCCGTCTGCCTGGGCGTGTGGGATGACAAATTTATCCCAGGGTTAAGCAAGCTGGCAGATTCAGTGCACGCGGAGGGAAGCAAGATAGCTATGCAACTTCACCATTGTGGTCGCGAGAGCTATTTGAACACAAAGAAAGGTATCGCGATTGCCCCATCCGCAGTGCCAAGTTATATATACGGATTTTTAGGTACTCCACGCGAGATGACCCTTGCAGAGATTCAAGAAACCATCGTTTCCTTCGGTGCTGCAGCCAAGCGTGCTATAGCTGCGGGGTTTGACGCGGTCGAGCTCCATGGTGCACATGGCTACCTCCTTATGCAATTCCTATCAGCCCACTCCAACAAACGTACCGACGAATATGGCGGGGATTTTAAACAACGGGCCCGTTTCATGATCGAGTGTTTAAGAGAGGTGCGCAAGCAGGTAGGTAACGGATTTCCGATTTCAATCCGTTTATCGGGCGAGGAATTAATCGTGGACGGTTACACCATTAACGATATCAAGACAATAATCCCGGACTTGGTCATCGCTGGCGCTGACATCATTCACGCTTCATTTAGCACCCATGCTAATATTAAAGTAAGCATCGACACACCGAGCGCAAGTGCTCCCGTGGAATACGAACAGGGATTCAAGGTAGATCTTGCTCGCCAGATCAAGGAAGTTACTAATGTTCCGGTCATTACAGTTGGGCGTTTCACGGACCCCTATTTTATGGACAAAGTAATCGAGCGGGGTCACGCAGACTTCGTTGCAGTGGGACGCCAGCATCTTGCAGATCCAGATTTTCTGAAGAACGCCAGGGAAGGACATTCAGAAGACACATTCGAGTGCCTTGCCTGCAATCAGGGATGCATTGAACGAGAGGTGATAGAGGCAAAATCGATTCGTTGCGCTATCAACCCAGAGACGGGACAAGAAATCATCTATCCTCAAAAACGGGCCGATAAGAGTCGCACGGTATGGGTCGTGGGCGGTGGACCAGCCGGTCTCACGGCGGCTTCCGAGGCAGCCCGGTTGGGACACGAGGTTACCCTTTTCGAGCGAGAAAATGATACCGGCGGGCAGATTCGATACGCCCAACTAGCGCCTCATAAAACAATATATGGAAAGTGGATCAACACACTCACCCGACGATGCGAGAAAAATGGTGTGACCATTAAAACCGGAATTGAAGTTACCGAAGAGATCATTGAAGAAGGCAAGCCAGAAGTGGTCATCCTGGCCAATGGGGTGGATAAGGCTGAATGTCCCGCAGAGGGCATCACGAATTCGGTCGTGTGCGACGCGTGGCAGATTTTAAACGGTGAAGTCAAACCGAGAAACCATACCTTGGTCATTGGCGGAGGCCTAGTAGGTATGGAAACGGCAGATTTCCTATGCGAGAAAGGGATCGAAGACGTGACATTAGTCGAGATGCTAGCCAAACCACCCGTGCTTCCCGTTTCTGCTCACGGCACGATGTTATACCGGCGGTTGGGAGCTGCAGGAGCAAAACTCTTGTTCAATACGCAAGTCGAAAAGATCGAAGATTCGGCAGTCGTTGTAAGTACTGACGGAAAAGAACGAAGGCTCGAGCCCATCAACCAAGTGATAGTGGCAGTAGGGGTCACGCCAAGGAACGACCTCAAGGAATTTCTCAAGCAAAAGGGAGTCCGTCATTTTATCATCGGAGATACCAACGAACCCCGCCGCATCATCGAGGCGACCGAAGAAGGCGCCAGGGCGGCCTGGCAGATCTAATCCAGATTAGTCAAATACTGGTAACTAGGTTTTAAATAATTTTTATTAACATTTTAATTTACATCCCATATGATTGGATGCGACTAGTAAAATTTTTATTCTAATCAGATAAACTTTAAAGTATGGGTTAATGTGTAATTATAGTCATAATACGGGATATTGATTGGCTCCTATATTACAATCACTAGGTTACCAACAGACTTGACATTGAACTGTTTTGGGGGCCGGACTACCCATACAAAACGTAAAAAGTTTGCAGAATGAACGGATTGATTATATTAGGAAGCAGTTCCATAAGCCAAAATCAAATCTTGCTAGGAAAGTACCATCATTATTGGAATTGGGAAAATAAATAGTCATAAATCCGTTCACTGAGGAATCTAGGGGATCTCTTTGGACCAAGAATGAAAAATTTCGCATCTTGAACGAATTACAAAAAAATTACCCATTAATGCTTAAAAATCTTGAATTGTAAACAATTCTCTTGTTTTTCGTCTTTAGTTCAAGAAAATAAACTTGTCAAAATATTTGAGATGTTAAATAATATGGATAATTTATGGCTTGAAATATATTCACAGCTACCATAAAGGCTTGTTTTCTAAACGGAGAATCCATTTTTATAAGCTTCACAAGCCACGAAGATATTCGGGTCGACGCATGCTTGGGTATTTGATGCCTTGCTCAATTATTTCTAGAAACTTCTTTTTATCTCTCGCCAATTCTCCTTTCAAGCCCATATAATTAGAAGCGTGATTCGTGTTAAACACGCACTTATGTAATTCGTTGGAGGTGTGCTCTATCATCGTGTATAATTCTTTTAAAATTTGTTCGCTTGAACATGGTTCGAACTCTCCCGTGGCAGCTTGTTCCCCTAACTCCGTTCCAGGAAGTACATGTAAGGTTAAAGGTGATACATACCATTCAATTGGAATAGGTGGAGCCATTCGATTTATCAATTTTGCGGATTCTATTGCGTGTTTTCGACTTTTTTCGGGATCGTTTCCCGCAAGCCCTAATAGAAATATACTTGACCAAGCGATACCTGCTTTATGACATTTTTGAGCGGCAAGTGCAATCTCGTCTTGGTTAGTTCCTTTATTGCAGGCTTTCAGAACATCGTCGTCTCCACTTTCAATACCCACATAGACCATCGTAAATCCGCTCTCTGCTAGCATCTTCAGATCTTCATCAGATTTACTAACGATATCCTTGGCATGAGCGTATGCGCTTACTTTTTTTAGTTTTGGATGAATTTTATAGCAATATTTGGTCAACTCTGCAAGAATTTCGGGTTTAACTACGAAAGCGTTTCCATCCTCGAAAAAAATCTTGCGGATTTGGGGGCCATATAATTCACGGGCTCTTGTGATATCGTGCTTGATTTCTTCGATATCCTTCCTAATGGAAAATTGTTTTGACCTATACATTGAGCAAAATGTGCACTTGCGGGTGCATCCTGTCGTTATTGCGATCAATAAGGCGTTCCACTCTGAAGGAGGCCTGAATACGGGATCGACTAAATTTCCAACTACATAGTTCATAATAACTCCTGTGAAGAGTAGTTTTTTATTACTCTTTAATTTTTCTTTTATAATAACGAGATAAAGGACTGAAAAATAGAGTTTGATTCGAGGCGTTTTAATTTTTTTTTTTTTAAGATTAGATTATTTAAATAATATCAACATATTTTTTATTATATCAAAAGAAGAATTATTCAAATGACAGATCCTATTTTATTGACAAGGGCGATTATGGAATTTATTAGTGCTGGCTTGCTGGGATTTATTGGCGTGTTACTCGTGTTAAAATATAGGTAACACGAATAGCGCCTCATATTGTTTTGGTGAATCGGCATTATTTCGCTAGCAATCGTCTATTCCTATAGCCCTATTTCTAGCACGATGATATTGGTGGAGCAAGCGCCTTTTACAACATCTCAAGTTGCATTGTTTTATAATTTTAGACTCATAACTCTCGTAGCTTGGGTCATAGCGTGGGGTGAGATTCTCTATAAAGATCGACTCAAGTTGATTACCACCATCATATATGTTTTTGGAATAATCCTTACTATTGAATTCTTCTTAATTTATATTCACGATCCAGGAACGCTTATGAGCTTTGAACCCCCGAATATTTACACTCCAGGACCGTGGATATAATTCAATAGACTGATCTTGATAGCTATCTTCATAGGAACGTGTTTTATAATGTGGTTCAAGGGAAGCTAAGAATAATCTCCAGACCGTAATTAAATGGGGGCGCGAGTTTGGTGAAAAAGTGATGGGTACTATTTATAAAAATCTAATCGTTGATGGAAATGTTCAAAAATTATTACTGATGTACCCACGATTTCACAAAATGCTATTCAATTTTGGTACTTTAACATTAGAGTGGGTTTCTAGAAAAGAGGTAGTTTTCACCTATCAGGATTTTGATACGAAAGTCGAAATGATCTATTACTCAAACATTGGGTGGACAGAAAGATCCATAGAAATGTATACCAATAAGAAAGTGAGTTATCAATTCCTAAAAAAATCATGGGAAGGAGCCGACGAGACGCAATTCAGGTTGTTTTAGACTTCTTGATTTCATTGGAGTTATTGAATAATCCGCGTGTAGGTTTATTACAACTATAACTTGATATTGAAATAATTCGCTAAGAACTTGCAAACGGGATGCTGAAAGAGCATTATAGACCATGCACGCCATGTTTTGAGGAAATTAATTAGAAGTATTTTAAGAGATATTACTTCTTGTATACAATCTTAATTCGCGTACTCAAGAAAAAAAGACCATAAAAAATACTAAATACAAGCAAGCATAGAATGGCGAACCCGAAGCCTTGCCAAAACGATAAGTGATCTTGTATGATGGGGACTACGAACAGAAACAATATAACACAAGAAACGATGCTGGCAATTAGCATAATAATGATTTTTGAATATTTACTCATATGCATAGTATCCTCTATTGGTTCGAACATATAAACTTACCTCGAAAAATATTGTATATGTAATATATTTATGTGAGGGTCATAGGTGTTTTAATATCGTTTGACTATATATTTATATTTTTGTATTTTTAACCTTTGTTAAGAAGTCCCTAGCTTTCAAGCAGGAGTGAATGAGGTATTTTTCCTCGATTTTTCCCTGTGATTATTACTACTACATCACTCTTGTAATGCATTGAAGAATGATCTACTAAATTTTCACGCATTCAGATTATAATAATTATGAAAGAGTGATTATTGCTTATTATGTTTTATATCTTAAATATAAAAAAATATGAATCATAAAACTCCTAAAATATGAATTATATTTAGATATAGTATTTCTCTGAAGTCAATGACTTTTCTTCATATAATTTTTTCCAATACTGAATGCAGTACCAATAACTTCTCCGATTCTTAAATATTTCCTTTCTCCTGTAGAATAAAGAAGAGGTTTTATTTTTGTTATATCAAGAACACTTTCTGTAAAAAAACGATCTTCAGCATAGGCTGCGACAACTTCTCCTATGAAGATCTCGTGTCCTTTCCCTGTTTGTATCGTTTTTATGAGCTTGCATTCCATGTTAACAGGGGCTTCTCTTATCATGGGGACATCCTTTATATCACCAAAAAATACATCAAATATGCCAGATTTATCGATTTCGTTTCCCGAATTCGTCCCTATAAAATCAACTTTTTCCACTAATTCCTCAGAAGGAATATTGACGCTAAAGACCTTGTTTTTCTTAATACCAATGTTAGTGTAATGCTTTTCATCGCACGAGAGAGAGATCATTGGAGGCGTTCTTTCAACAACGCTGCACCACGCAACAATCATAAAGTTTGCCTTGCTTTCAACATTTGCTCCTACAATTACAACTGGTAAAGGATAAATATATGTTCCTAATTTTATTTTATTTTTATTCATTTTTATATCCAAGGGTTATGTGGTAAATAATCTAAAGTAATATATATTTTTTAATTCTGAACTAATGTAATTCATATTAGCTAGTTAGATTCTCGTTCGGTTAGAAATAAATTCTTATAGATCATAACTTTTTTTACAAATGTCAATTCACCGGAAATCAGGTCTTTTCTATATATTTCTAGGGTTCCTTCCTCGTCTTCGGGTAATTTCTTGTTAAAAAGGGTAATCAAGTCGTCCATATTTGTCATATTCTTTGGTTCGACTGATATCCTCTTAAGGTTCTTACCCTTAAAAACACCCTTATGCGTGATGTAATTATTTTCTGCCATTCCTTCTCTCCAAAAACCTGTACCGATATATTTAAAGATGGTAATAGGGATATATAAATTGTGGTGTTTTAGTTCATTCGAACTAAACCATACGCCTGATATGAAACATAAGTTTAAATATTGAATTCTTTACTTTTTATTCGACTATTAGACTTTTGTCTAAATACTACATAAATAAAATCAAAATGTTAAGAAATAATACATGTGAATAGGATATCAAAAACTATAAAGCGCTTGCTTTTCATCAAGAAACAATTATTTGAACTTTGAAATTGCGTTTATATGTTAAATAGTGGTGTTTATGAAAATATTAATCCTTAGCCGATTTGATCCCAAAATAGGTCCAAGAATCTTCCTCAAGGTTCCGGAAAATATCGATGAACAAGATTTCGATCAAATCCCTGCCTTAATGGACCTGTACGACGAAGGATTCTTTATTCATATTTTTGGTAGTTTTAAAAGCGCCAATTTTATTTTTAACATTCCAAGTAAGCGTGGAAGAGGTCATATTGAGAATCTCCTGATTTCTTTCGTAATGGATGTTAATAGCCATATTAACTTTGAGTTATGCAAGGAGCTTTTAGAAGGATTTCAGAACGGATTTCAAGCGATAGAAGATGCTTATCAAGCTTTTTACCCTGATTTAGAAGAGTATCGGGATTCACAAGAGAAATTGGATGAAATTAATAATTTATTTTCAACTTTTTATAATACATTTCCTAAAGAAAGCATCGTATACGAGCAAACCGACGCACGAATTTTAGTATTTGGACTTTCTCAAGCCGGTAAAACAACGGTAATTAATAGTGTGAGAAATTCAATATCAAAAAGCACAATCCCTACCACTTACATAGATATATCTAAAGTCGTGATAAATAACATCACGATGTACACTCACGACACGCCAGGGCAATTAAAGTTCAAGGAGTTATGGACTCCTTACTTGAAAAACCAAGATGGTTTAGTTTTTGTTTTGGATGTGGCTGATAAAGAACTATATCAAGGAGCAAGCGAAGTCCTTCACGACATCTTAAAATTACCTGAAATGCAAAATTTACCCTTATTGGTGCTTTTTAACAAAATAGACTTGTTTGAACCTAATGTGTCTGACATTAAAAGCATTCTTCGTTTAAACGAAGATTTAAAGAGACCCTTCAAAGTGTTTCTGACAAGCGCTCTAAAAAACGAAAATGTGGACAAGGCATTCTATTGGTTGTCAGATGCCCTTAACGAAAGATTAAATCCCCCTCCAAAATCAGATTTAGGTTTAATTTTTTCTCATTGGGACGAAAATAAGGGGCCTACTATTATATCTACTTATCCCATAGACGCGATTGAGAATCCAGATCTAATAGCCACGCGATGTTTTTCAATATCTCAATTCGTTTTTGGAGGAAAAAATTTCAAGAGAGTATCAGTAATTTTGCCCTTCACTCATTTAAAGGCAAACGCTGCTATATATTTTGATGTTATAGACGATCCAACGATTCGAGGGGGACTTCTCCCTTTTTCCTTGGTTATTTTATTTCAGGACAGAATCCCCCGAGCAATCATTGATCAATACAAAAGTATGGTTTTTGAAAAATTTACTCGCTTAAAAGATAGCCGCTTAAAACAAGAAGTTGTTGAAGATGAGATAAAAAGATTATATGAGGAGATTTTAGAAAAAATAAAATCCGTGGAACCCACCGTAAAAGCATTGAGGATTGCAGAAATGAGATATCAATCCTTATTTATGAGTGCTCGAGATGCTATTCTTATTATAGATAGAAAATCAGGAATAATCGTTGATGCTAACCAGCAAGCCGAAAAAATCATACAGCACTCCTTAGCAGAGATCGTAGGAATGCACATAACACAACTTCAACTCGAGGGCGAGAAAGAAGGTTTTAAGGAGAAAATCCTCAGACAATTAGAATCTGAAGATATTTTACCGATTGAATTAAAAATGAAGATAATGAGCGGAAACGGGATCCCTGTAGAAATAAATGCAAGCGAAATACAAATAGGCGGGCAGAACATAATTCAATGCATTATCAGGGATATAACAGAACGAAGGCTTGCTGAAATAAGATTAAAAAGCTCTGAAAATAAGTATAGACACCTTTTCAAAAACTCTATGTTTTCAATCATTCTTATCAATTCAAAAGGAATTGTGATTGATGTCAATCCAGCTGTAGAAATATTATTAGGATATAAAAAGGAAGAATTAATTGGAAAAAGGTTCGACAAGTTAAATATTATTCGTCCAAGCTTTTTATTAAAGCTGTTAGAAGATTTCAAGCGCTTTAAAGATGCCAAGCGAGATACTTTCACAGTTTTAGATGCCATCTTAACAAAAAAAGATCAAAACACCATTATCGTAAATATACAATCCTCTCAAGTGCAAATAAACAAGGAGGATTGCGTGCAAATAATATTAACGGACATTACCCGACAAAAAATTGCAGAAGAAATGTTAAAGGATAGCCAAGAACGATACCATAAATTATACGACAGGGCTAACTTCTACAAGGAGTTATTTGCTCAAGATGTAAACAACACATTTAAAAAAGTTGGAAACCTTATTGACTCGTATAAAACAAGAAAAATTTCTCAAAAGCATAAAGAATTCATTGATATACTCGATCACATAAAATATCAAGGTATTACTGGCGCTAAATTGATTTCAAATGTAAGAAAGCTCGCATTACTTGATGAATCCGAATTATCTCTAAAAAAAATTTACTTAAATTCCTTTCTTGAAGAATCAATTAATGATGTCAAGCAATCTTTCAAGGAAAAGTCCTTAACCGTATCTATTCACCCCCCAAATGAGAAATTTTTCATCCACGCAAATGAAATAGTTCGCGATGTGTTTGATAATATTTTAATTAATATTTTCGAATATAATACTAGTAAAAAGGTCCATCTCGAAGATCGGAAGA
>JBHLMB010000455.1:0-941 GCA_048938565.1 Promethearchaeota archaeon
CTATTATAATATTTTTTAAAGATAATATTCAATGTAAAACTCATCTAGGGGGTTTTTTTTTTATATAAGCGATATCCCCAAGAGAGGCTCCTGATTTCTTTTTCATATATCGAGATGTATTGACCTCTATTTCATCTGCATCTTTTAATAATTTAATCTTCAGATTTTTTTCTAATTTTTTAGCTAATTGAATGGTAGGTTTTGCCTTTCCTGCTTCAATTCTTTTCATTAAAGAGGGTTTTTCGTTGATTTTATGAGAAAACTTCTCTTGAGTTAAATTCATTCTTGATCGTGCATTTCTTATCTTATTTGCATAATCCTCAACAATTTCTTTTTCCAAAATTTCGTTCCTTCTGCTATTATTTTTTCGGGTTGGAGCGCCCGGACTAATTTGACGGTTTTTAGCGTGAAAGGAGGGTTTTTCTCGAATTTTTTGACCGTGCTTAGCACAAACCGAACAAACTGTTATTTTCGCTCCTTCCAGCAAGACTTTTTCACCTTTATCCCATATGATCGAACCACATATTGGACATTCCTTATCGAACTTGCTAGAATTTTCATTAAACACGATCTTTACCAAAGTATTGATATAAGAGATTATTTTTTTCTATGATAAATAATCTGATATTATTTTTAAATACCCCTCACCCATATAAAAAGTTAAAATTTTAAAGTTATAAAAAAAAATACATAAATTTAACTTTTATAATCCTCTATTCAAATTTTATATGAAACTATAAAGGATAACTTTTTCTTATCTCAGAACTTTTTCTAATTATTAGCTAATAACTTTTAGAACGCACTTATATCTAAAAAGTGTAAGTATAAATAAGTTAAGAGCTATAATTTTTATAGAGAACTAACTATTAAAATCTGTAAGATATGAAAACCTTTATTAAGTATTTTCATTTTATACTGGCTGCCCTGGCAGTTATCAGTTT
>JBHLMB010000455.1:951-3478 GCA_048938565.1 Promethearchaeota archaeon
AGAATATTTAATTACATACACCAGACACCTCGAAAAAAGGTTACGAAACCTTGAAACCGAGAAACAACTACTCGATGCTGAAAGACTAAGGTTAGAACAAGAATTGCACAGCTTAAGGAATGAAATCGATCGTTTGAGGGAACCCCCTTTAGTATCAGCAACAGTTATTGATATCTTGGATGAAAAGGGGCGAGCTATAGTAAAAAGCTCTACAGGCCCTAGTTTTGTTGTTAACGCCAGCAGGAAGGTGAAAAACGAGAAATTAGTTTCAGGAATGCGTGTTGCTTTAAATCAAAGGACTTTTGCGATAATGGAAATTTTACCAACTAAATTAGATCCGTTTGTAAAGGGAATGGAAGTAATAGACAATATTCCAGATATCTCCTATGCTGATGTTGGAGGTCTGGAGGAACAAATGCAAGAAGCAAGAGAAACAGTAGAATTACCTTTAAAAAAACCGGAATTATTTAAAACTATTGGTATTGACCCTCCAAAAGGAATATTATTATATGGGGCCCCGGGTACAGGTAAAACCTTATTGGCCAAAGCGGTAGCTCATGAAACAGAAGCAACATTTATCAGGATCATTGGTTCGGAGTTGGTTCAAAAATTCATTGGAGAAGGAGCTCGTTTAGTACGAGAGATCTTTAATTTGGCTAAACAAAAAGCACCAACAATTCTATTCATTGATGAGCTTGACGCTATTGGTTCTCAAAGACTTAAAATTGCTACATCTGGAGATAGAGAAGTTCAAAGAACCTTGATGCAATTGCTTAGTGAATTAGATGGTTTTGAACTTCGAGGGGATGTAAAAATTATAGGGGCGACAAATAGAGTAGATATATTGGATCCAGCACTCCTACGCCCGGGAAGGTTCGATAGAATGATTGAGTTTCCAATCCCTAACGAAGTTGCAAGAGAAGCCATTTTTAAAATTCATATAAGAAAGCTAAATGTTGAAAAAGAAATAAATATTAAAAGATTAGTGCAAATGTCCGAAGGCGCTACGGGAGCAGATATTAAAGCCATTTGCACCGAGGCAGGAATGTTTGCAATTCGCAAGGATTCAGATTTGATAACAGAGCAAGATTTTTTAGATGCAACAAATAAGGTTCTAAATAAGATAAAAGACAATTTGCAATCTTCTGGATTGTATGCCTAATTTTTATTTTCTTTTAGCTACTCAAAAAATAAAGGCTATTTTATAAGGCTAAAAACATTAATAGATTTAATGCAAGATAAACATTTCCTATCCTTAAGGAAAGTTAGGGCAATTAGTGATTATCAATTCGGTCCTGAAATAACAGACATTTTATTAAATGAATGTAAAGATATCCGCATCGAGAATTCTAAAAATACAAGCAGAATTAGATATGTGTATCTTCAAGACGAGCTTATGCTGAGCCTGCGACCAACAAATGGTTTTCTTACATTAGGCATAAAAGCTGCTCAAAAAATCATTAAAAAAACGAAAGTTCCGAAATTAAGAGCCATAGTCCTATCAGAAATCTCAGATTTTATAAAAAAAGGCAGAAATGTGTTTTGCAAACATATAATTGATATTGACAATAATCTAAGACCATTAGATGAAGTTATTGTTGTAAACCAAGACGATGAGATATTAGCAATAGGAAGGTTAAAAATTCCTGTTGATTATGTGAAAGTTTTTAAAAACGGCGTTGCAATTAATGTAAGAAAGGGATCAAACTAAATTCCCTCTAAAATTGCTACGATATAAATAATGTGCGAAACTATATTCTAATAGGTATTGTTTAAGTGATGAAACAATGAAATTGCCCAAGGAAATACAAAAAAAAGAAAGTAACAAACCCAAACGTCCTCAAGCAGTTAGAAAAAGGGAGGGGCAAAATCAATTTGGATCAAGGCAAATGCGAAGGAGAATGCAAAATCAGGGCATTGATATGGAACCCATAGAAGCTCAGAGAGTTATAATTGAAAATAAAGAAAAAACTCTCGTAATTGAAGATCCAGAAGTAGTTTTAATGAAACAAGCTGGCCAGGAAATATATCAAGTAATAGGTAATGCCGAAGAATATGCACCTGGAGAATTCGCTATACGCGAAGGAGATCTGGAGGAGGAACTAGATGTTATTAGCAATACCGATGAAAGTCCAACAATAACAGAAAAAGATGTAATATTTGTTGCCTCTCAAACAAATGTATCACCCGAAGAAGCACGAACCATTCTCGTAGAATGTGAGGGAGATATTGCAAAAGCAATTATATTTATCAAAAATAGAGGCTGAAAATGGTAAAAATAAACAAAATGAAAAAAATTTAAAGTTATAAAAAATTCAAGAATTTATCAAAGTATTGAAATCAAGTTTGAACATGTCATGTCAAAGATAAGAAAAAAGCAAGAAAGTCAACAAGCCCATATTTCCGAGATTGATGTTAAATTTCAAAAAATATTATACATTTCAGGAATATTTTTCTTACTTGCTTGCATTGGAACAATATGTTTAATAATAGCATTAGACATTATGAATATTATGGAAACTGAGAG
>JBHLMB010000456.1:0-3474 GCA_048938565.1 Promethearchaeota archaeon
TTATTTCTTGATGCGATAGATCCATTAATCCTTTCAAATAAGTTATTATCTTTATTAATACAACTCCCTCCATCTTTTAATAAGGACGAGCATTTTGATAACTTAAGAGAATTCATCGATAATTGGCCTCAAGAGTTAAGAGAGAATAACTATCATCTTGCAGTTGAATTTAGACATGTGTCTTGGATGGAAGATCAGGTGTTTAACTATCTAAAGAAGAATAAAATCACTTATTGCGCTGTAGTAGAACCACTTCTACCTCCAAGAATGGATGTTACGAATCCAAAGTTTACATACATTCGATTTCACGGTTATGGGAAAAAAATTTGGTTTGATTATTGTTTTACGGACGATGAGATAAAAAAGTGGGCGCACACGCTTCAAGAAGTAATAAACAGATCCGAGAAAGTTGGTATATATTTTAATAACCACTTTTCTGGTTATGCGGCAAAAAATTCGTTATTGATGATGAAAGAACTAAAATTAAAACCACGTATAAATCCCTGCGATATCACCCTTCTTAGCATAAAGAAAAAGTCTGGGAATGTTTCTAAAGGGCAAACTAGCATTGACGATTTTATCAAAAGTTAATATTAAGAAATAATATTCAATTTCTTTATCATAAAATAAGCATTTTCTCCATCCCTATAATACTTCTTCTTGATACTATCTATCTTGTATCCAAGCCTCTTGTATAGGGTAATGGCACCATAATTTGAAACTCGTACTTCGAGCACATATTCGTTAATGTTTCTTTTTCTGATTTCCGGCATGCTTCTCATTAAAAGATCCCATGCAATACCTTTTCTTCGATGATCCTTTGAAACTGCAATTGAAACTAAGTGCCCTTTATTTATAAGCTTAAGTGTATTTAATGAAGGTAAACGTTCAACTCTCCACATTACATAGCCTATAATCTCATCATCGTTGTCAACCGAGACCAAAAAAGATTCGGGAAAGTTATCAAGAATACTTTTGTAGAAAAAATAAGGATAATCTTCAGGGAGCTCTTTTTCATTTACTTTTATCACGCCTTCCAAGTCTTCAAGCCGACACGGTCTTATGACATATGTATTGGTGTTTATAGCATCGCTTGCACGAGAATGCGATTCTTTATCAGTTCCCATAATTAAGTAACAATTTAATTAGTTAAAAAATGTAGCTAAATAAAAAAAAAAATAAAGACTTTTATTTTTTTAGATTATTTTTGACCCCCTTTACTAATTCATAAAATCCATCCTTTTTTAATTCCTAAATATAACGACTATTCAGAAAAAAAGAAATGATTATAGAATTAAAAAAATAACTTCTTCAAAAAAAATTCTTCTGATTTATAGAAAAACGAAAAATTCTAAATCATTGGATTCTTTATCTAAATGGTAGATAGAAATGAGTAATGAAGATAAACATAAAAGCAACGATTTGAAGGTGTTTAGAACCAAAAAAATATTGGAAGAGCTTAAATCAAAAAAGGGATTCCATACCGAATTGATTTCACTATACATCCCACACGATCGAAAGCTTTCTGATGTAACCAATTATCTTAAGAACGAAGTAAGCGAAAGTCAGAACATCAAGTCAAAACTGACTCGAAAAAATGTATTAGATGGTATATCGACTCTGTTGGGTATGTTAAAAAACTATAGAGATACCCCTGAAAACGGATTAGTAATGTTTGCTGGAGCGATTCCTCAAAATAATACCCCAGGAACTGAGAAAATGGAGAGATATATCGTGGATCCTCCTGAAAAAGTGAAAACATTCAGGTATCATTGCGCAAGCGAGTTTCTTTTATGGCCTTTAGAAGAGACTCTCTCAGCAAAGGAAACATTCGGATTACTTTCTATAGGAAGAAAAGAATCTGCCGTAGGATATGTTAGAGGCAATCGCATGGAGCTTGTAAGGGAATTTACTTCTGGACTTCATGGCAAACATCGTCAGGGAGGTCAATCCCAGAGAAGGTTCGAAAGACTTCAAGAAGAGGGGGAGCTATACTTCTATCGAAAGATCGCAACAGAAGTAAATCAGCTCTTTTTAGAGATGGAAGAACTTCATGGTATTTTCATCGGGGGTCCTGGTCCATCGAAAGAAAAATTTGTTAATGACGACGGGTTAGATTACAGGCTTAAGAACAAGATCTTGGATGTCGTCGATCTTGCGTACAGCGGTAGCGAAGGTCTTAGAGCACTAGTGGATAAGGTAAAGGACCAAATGGAAAACATTAAGTATGTACATGAAGCAAATGTAATGAATCGCTTCATAAAAGAATTATCAAGTGATAATGGACTAGCCTTATATGGCTACAAAGAGATTAAGAAAGCCTTGAATTTTGGAGCAGTAGATACATTAATAATATCTGAAAAAATAGATGAATATAATTTAGAAATAAATTGTACGAATTGCAATCATTCTGAAAACAGAAAAGCCCATGAAAAGGATCTTGATACCATATTTGCACAAATTCAGGAGGAGAGTTGTCCCAAGTGTAATTCAAGCACATTTAGTATCTCAAATAAGCAAACAATAGTGGAAGAGCTTGGAAATATAGCTGAAAGTATGGGAACGGATGTGGAAATCATTTCTAGTGAAACTGAACTAGGAGAGTCTCTTTATAGCACATTTGGAGGGATTGTTGCAATACTCCGATACAAACTAAATTATTAAATTGAAATAGTATTTTAAAAAAATCTAAGGAAAAGAATTATGAACTTAAAAGATGCGTTGTTAAACCTGAAAATGGTCATGTTTGGAGGCAAGGGAGGTGTGGGGAAAACGAGCAGTGCTGCAAGTTCCGGAATATGGGCCGCAGAACAAGGAAGAAATACATTAATTATAAGCACGGATCCCGCACATTCATTAGGTGATAGTTTAGGGATGGAATTATCTCCAGGTGTTCCAACTCCTGTTGATGGAGTTCCAAATTTAACTGCTTTAGAAATCAACCCCGAAGTAAATATGTCAGAATACCAAGGATTAACCTCAATGAATCCAATGAAAGAGATAGGTTTGCCTGGTATGGAGGGCATGATGGAAGGTTTTGGAATGGGAGATATACAAGAGTTGGCGTCTTCAAATCCTCCAGGAATTGACGAGGCGATGGCATTTGGAAAAGTATTGGAATTCATAGAAACAGAACACGATTACGACTTGATTATATTTGATACCGCTCCAACAGGACATACACTTAGGTTTTTAAGCCTACCTGAAACATTATCTGGTTGGGTGGGAAAAATTTTAAAACTAAGACTTAAGATTGGAAAATTATTTGGGGCCTTCAAGGGAATGTTTTCAAAGGAAAAAAGAAAAAAAGATAATTCCTTGGAGACATTAGAAAAATTTAATGCCTCTATTGAGAAAGGAAGAGACGACCTAAGAGATCCATCAAAAAACTCGTTTGTCATCGTTATGATATCCGAGGAAATGGCCATAGCAAAAACGGGAAGATTGATCAACGAGCTCATTAAGTATCAAATA
>JBHLMB010000457.1:0-3473 GCA_048938565.1 Promethearchaeota archaeon
TCTCTTTCTTTTTGAATTTAAAACAACACAAGGAACATCTGCCTTGCCTAGATTTCTTATTACTCCTAATATAGAAACATTATCATTCCCAAAAATAAAAGCGATTGGTTTCTCAATATTTTCGAAAAAATAGGAATAATCTGTAAGTTGCATGCGTAATATCACCACACTTTTGGATAGGCAAGAAGACTATTTTTACATAATAAATTATATTCAACTATATATTTTAATGATATAAAATGTATCATCTATTCACTTATCCTGATACTTGTATTGTATGATCGAATACTGATAATTCACTATTTCATCTACCTTTGCACAATTTTATTAATAATTCCGCGTCGATTATTCCAAATATATCGTTTATGAGCCAATGCCCATTTAACCATAGATACATTTTTTTCGAGAATTGTCCGTATGTTTGAATATCTTTTTTCATAAATTCTTAGTGGAATTTTAACTCCTTTAAATTGTTCTTTCCATCGTGTTTGTGCAGGAAAATCTGTCACACCAAATTCACAGTATCGATATCCTTTTTCACAGGCATCTCGAATTGCCTCACTGGCTAATAAAGTATTTGCATCATATCCACGTGCTTTTTCATACGATGGTAATTTAGAGAGGTAGCAGATGGATGATTGATAATAACATAAAATAGCTGCTAATGGCTCCTCTCCAAGAAAAGCAACAAATAGTTTTGTTTTTTCATTAAATTTTTTTAATCGTTCGACAACTTCGTTTTTACTAGGGAGATAAGAATTTAACCGTTTATTCGTCGAATGTAGCATACTGAAAAAATCTTCAGAATATTGTAAATCCTTATCTTCTTTTACAACTATCCCCATCTTTTTTGATTTATTTATCTTATTTTTTAGACGATGTCCCCACTGCTCATTCCAAATAAAATTTTCAAACGGTTGTTTCAATTCTAGTAAATATGTACAAGGTAATTGTGTTGTTTTATTAAAATTATATGTAAATCCATTTTTTATTAGGATTTCTATTGGGGATACTTCATTTTTAGTTGTTTCTAGGAGATTCTCATTTAATGTAAATGTAGAGCATCCTTTTGAAAAATTTTTATCGATATACTGAAGAAGGAGAGAAATCGTATTGTTTTTTTCTGAATCTGTTAAATCTTTTTTTACAACGTAACCTCCGAATGCTCCTTCTGGAAGAGAGACAAGGGTTGTAGATAATAAACCCTTTTTTTTTACTATTGGTAAAATACCCATTATTTCTGTCGATTCATCTTCCACTAAAAGGGGTATATACATTCGGCTTCTCGCCTCATATATGCTTTTCCAATCAAAGTAATGAAAAAAGCTTCCATTCTGTAAATCAACGAAGGAATCCCATTTTTCTTTGTCTTTTAAATTAGCTTCACGAACATGCATCTCGTGTTACTCCATTTTTTATATATGTTATGAGAGAAAAACATTATTCATTAAAAAACTCTTCGGAATAATTGTTATTTTTGATATTTGTAATTTTTTGATGATAATTCGTTTTTAAAATACTATATATTTTTTATAAATTTCCATAGTATTTTTTGAACTAAAAAATATCCATAATTTTTTCTTTATTGAGATTTTTCTCTTTCAAATACATAATTTTGAAAATCTTCTTTTTCGTATCAGTCAAATTACATAATATTGATTTACACTCCTTATAAGATTATAAAAAGCGTTTATAAACTAATTGAAGTCTTTCGCAACTTCTCCTACATCAAATAGTAATTTAATTATCAATATAAATTTAATATGAAGAGAACTTATAAAAAAGAAAACAAATAAATGGATGTAAACTAGATTATTAAAACATAATTACAAAAAATATTTGTATCTCAAATTAAGAAGAACTAAAATTAGGTTTTCAATTTCGCCAGCTTTTTCCAAGGACAAAATCAGCACATTTGACTGCTTTATGGATGTAATCACTTCTTTTTTTGTTATCAGTTGATGTAATAAGACTGCTTAATCTTTCTAATTGAATGTACTTTATTTTTTCACACACATATTCCATCTGTAAAACTGGGGTTCCGATGACATGTGATACAAGGGTTTTAGGCGTTCCATTGACAAATCCTTTAACGATTTCAAAGTTGGCTATTAAACTAAGTAAAAAATAGGGTGTAGATCCTAATGAAGTAAGGTTTCCAAGTCCATAAAAGATAGGGGCTTTTCTATCGGGGTCACGACGGGTTTGATAAATTTCAAAAGGTTGAATGTTATGTGTGTGGTGACTTATTATTGCATCGGCACCATATTCGATTAAGTGATGTGCAACATTAACTTGACTCTTCCAAGGAAAAAATTCATATTCTATTCCCCAGTGAAGTGAAACGATAATAAAATCGCAATTCTCGTTACGGCAATAAGATATCTGCTCTTCTAATAAGGATACGTCAACTGTCTCCTGACAACGGTGAAATGGGATAAGATTTACAAGATACTCTTTTCCTTTTGGAAAAGGATTTTTATTCACACTATACGTAGCAGCCACAAAACCGAATTTTATACCATTCGATGTAATGATTAGACCTTTTTTTTGATCTTCTGGTGACCGATTAGTACCCACATAGAAAAACCCTTCTTCCTCCAAATGATTATGTGTAGTTTCAAAACCTTCTAGACCACGATCTAGAATATGATTGTTAGCTGTACAAAAAATAGTGTAGTGTTTATCTTTATAACCTTTTAAGATATTAAACTGCTCAAGGGTTGCATTTATTTGAAGTCCTGTGTTTTCTACTTTGCTGTTTGTAAGTGTTGACTCGAGATTTGCAATGGATATATCAGCATTAAAAATAAGATTTGAGATCTTAGTATAGAGTTTTTCTTTTGAATTTTCCAAATTTTTGTTGTTCATCAAATCGCCAACAGCACTAATTGTCGCAGATGTTTTTCCTTGGAATCCTTTTGGTAATAATGGTTGATTGATTTGCCATCGTTGTTCTGTGAAATATTCTTTGAGCTTAGAGCCTTTTTCAGGTTTTTTAATAGGTTTTGCTAATTTGTAAGAATGGTACATTCTATCAAAGATAATATTTTGAAAATCGTTTAAGAACCATTGTTCAGGATCTCGTTTACTTGGGTATCTCCATAATCCTAAGATAACGACGATTTTCAAGATAAATTGATAGAGTAGACTTGCGATTGGAGAAAAGTAGCTTTTTTTAATATAATTATGGAGATTTAGTTTCATATGAATCCATGTTTAAAATTTTGAAAAATACCTTGGTTATATTAGATATCAATCGTGTCTATTTATATTATTTCCTATTGATTGTAGTAAATACATTTAAACGAATTAGATTATAATATATTATTTAAATAAATTTTTAACTATAAGGTAAATTGTTATTTATGCAATTGTATTGCTTTATCACAAGTCAAACAAGACGAATATAATGCTCTGTAAAAATGTGATTTTGATAAATACATTTTTATTAGAAATTGGGCGGATGTTGT
>JBHLMB010000458.1:0-3473 GCA_048938565.1 Promethearchaeota archaeon
TCAATTGAAATAGCAAAAAATGACCAAGTTAAAAAAACACTTGAAAAAACCCGAATTGATCCTTTAAACAATTCTAAACTTCTAGAAATAATGAAAAAAGAGAATGCTTTAGAAATCTTAAATAGTATAAACATTAGATTGCTGGAAAAGGATCTCTGGGAAAAAATAAAGATGCTTGCCCTGGTTGATGATGATTTAAATCAATTATTGGAAGATATTTTAGCTTTATCTCCGAATGAGAGAAAATACATCATCAATGGGATGTTAAAATTGAAAAAAACAAATGATAATGACTTTCAATTAGACATGAGGGAATAATAGTGATGAGCATGGAGAAAAGAAAACCCATCAAAACAAGGACTATAAATACCGAAGAGCAAGTATATAAGATAATTTTTGAACATTTAAATCAAAATAAACCCTTCAGAATTATGGAAATGATCCCATTAATCAGTTCAAGATTCGCTAAATTAAACTTGGAAATTAATGAAAATGGAATTAAAAAAGTATTAACTTCGCTCATAAAAAAAAAATTGATCGTAGAAGGTTCTGTCTTCACTAAAGGGGAAATCTTGAAAAATCAGAAGAGAGAAACAATATTTAGAATAATTAGAAACAACCCTGGTATTATCACTAGTAAAATTATAAAAAAATCCAGATTTAATAACTTTATTGTTTTTTGGCACTTGAACATCCTCTTAAAATTCAACTTTATAAAAAAAAATATGATTGAAAATCATCAAATATTTTACGATTCAAGTACAACAATAGAAGAGGCCACCTATCTATATTATTTCAGGAACAAGAAGTGTAGACAAATTATTGAATATTTAAGAAAGAACGATATCGGCGTAACCAAAACTCAAATATCTTCGGATTTACAATTTCACTTCTATACAACAGCAAAATACCTTACTGCTCTTGAAGAAATAAAAATAATCAGGAAAGAAAAAATTTCAAATATATTATTATATTTTTTAATTAAAAAGAAAGATCAATACTAAATTTTTGCTCTCCGTGTACATTTTTTAAATTAATCCTAATCATTTGACTGATTTTCCTTAATTTGATTTTTATTTAATACTTTGTGCACCAAAGGTTATCTAAATTCATCGTAATTGTCATTTTTTTTTTATAACCTTAAAATTTTTATTTTCGACCATTTTACATTAAGTTATGGACGATAATTGCCATCCATACCTATTAAAACACATATGTTTCAGAAAATATGCTGAAATCAATATTTATGATTTGAAAAACGATGAATCATATATAATTGATGAAGAAGCTTTTGATCTCGTCAAGAACGCAACCGGTAAAAATTCTATAAACTCAATCATTGAACTTTATCCAAAATCAAAACATCAAGAAGTTTTAGAAGCAATTAATTTTTTTATTGAATCACGCATATTTGGATGTCATTCTAAGGATGCCTCATTTCAGGGTTTTAATAAGAGCTTAACCGAAGATCTAAATCGTGATAATCCAACTGGTTCACCATTCTTAAAGAATCTAATGATAAATATTACTGAAAAATGTAATCTTTCCTGTAAGCACTGCTACATAACAAAAAAAAATCGCTCAGACTTTCCTCTTGACAAACTCAAGGATATCATCAAGGATTTCTTTAATTTACAGGGAATTAAACTTATCTTGACTGGTGGAGAACCGCTTTTATATTCTCATTTGGAGGAGCTATTGGAATTTCTCATTGATTATCCCTTTCAAAAAGAATTGCTTACTAATGGTATTCTAATCAAGCAAGAACCAAGGATATTAGAATTATTAAAACAGAACCGCTTTAATGTGTATGTGAGTGTGGATGGATTGGAAGCAACGCACGAAGATTTTAGAGACGCTACCTGCTTCAAGAACACCTTAGAGGGAATTAAACTCCTATTGAAAAATGAGATTAACACATCAATTAACACGATGGTCCACAAGCAAAATATTGGGGAATTTGATAAATTATTTCAATTTATAAAGTCTTTAGGACCAATAAAAAATTGGTCTGTTGATATTCCAACATTTGACGAATCGACTCCGAAAGATGTTGTTGACAAATATCAAATCACTCCAGAAGAAGGGGGAAAAATATTAAAAGAATACGGATGGGGTGTGATTTACGAATCGGAAAGTAACGAGTATTGTTGTGGACCAAATCTCATGGCAATCGATGTTTTAGGAACAGTAACGAAATGCGGTTTTTTTTACGATCAAAATGTGGGTAATGTTCACGAATTAGGACTTAAAAAAAGCTGGGAATTAATTCAAAAGAACTTGAATTGGCTTTTGAGTGATCTAAAATGCATCGAAAAAGAATGCGATTATTTAAATGAATGCCGGGGAGGATGTCGGTATAGAGCGTACAAAAACACTAATGATATATCTGGAGTTGACGCTTTTAAGTGCTCTCAATTTGGTACACCAATTAAATAATAAAATAATATGAGATAATAATATGAGTAAACACGAAATAATAAGAACAGAAGAGGATATTAGCCCTTTAAACAGGCAGATAATAAATGCTGTTTGTCATAAATGCAATTTTTACGCCGAAAATCAAGAATATTGGGAAAAAGAATACGAGTGTGGCGCTTATAAACTCGTGCGACAGTTAATAGTTGATAAAATCATAGATATCGATAAAATCGAAGAGGTTTTTAAAAAAATTGATCTCAATCCTACTCGTGATCTCAAATAAATGTGCTAATTTTGGCGAAATTAAGTTTTAATTCATTTCTGCTGACAAGAAAAAAGAAAGAAATATGATAATTGGGTAGTTTTGTAAATTATTTCTTTTTCATTTTTACATTTGTTCTTTGTACTCCAACTTCCTGATTACTTGGAATTGCAGTTCCACAATGATCTCTTTTTGCCTCGTTTTCCTTGAAAGCTTTATCTAATTCTGCTTCTAATTCCTCGTCCGTCATTTCTTTATTGGTCATAAATTAAAAACACGAAAGTGAATATTTAAAGATTTTTTTTATAATTTATGTAAATATATATGGAACGATAGATCTCTCAAAAGGAAAAAATGAAAAGAATTATATCATTTATTCAAATTTTTTAGATATTCGAATACCGCCCTGTCCTTCTCAATAGGTCTTCTCTCTGGAACTGAAACATATTCCGTGTCAAATTTCTCGTAAAAATCTGGGTGCATGAATAAGTTGCAATAACAGGCTCCGTATTCTTTTACATCAAGTGGTGCGTAATCACACGGACACATGAGATCTCTATCCAAGCTTCGATTACCTGAAGCCAATCTACAGGGACATGTTTGATAACCATTTTTCTGTTTATTAGCAACTAAACCTTCAACTAAATCATTCAATGTTTGCTCGTTTCTTACCAAGATATAATTGTTTCTTCTACAAATATTATTCAAGTATTCCATCATGTCTTTTTCAGCACTCATTTTCATTCAGCTCCTCCTTGATTTAATATTTCTTCGTATTTTTTTTGATCAT
>JBHLMB010000459.1:0-3468 GCA_048938565.1 Promethearchaeota archaeon
TATTTTCTTCATATAAAGCTTTATTAAAGTAACAATGTTTGCTAAAAATAGAATATATGTCAAAAAAAAAACATGAAATGATATATTTTTCTCTAAACGAGAAAAACCTACATCTCGATTCTAATCCTACTAATAAGACCAAGAGTATTATACGCCTCCACACCCGCACCAAAATGCGTGAACCACTAGCGGTACGATTGCTCCATCCCTGGCCTGATCGGTTTATGCATTACGAGCTTATGGCTCTCCTACGAGAGACACTGCCCTGCAACCCACCATCTTAGCCGGTGCTTCGCCGGAATATAATAGTGGTTATTAATACTCATAAAACCTTAATATAGGCATTTTCCGCTAAGAGCATTTTACGGTCCGTCCAACAAAGGGACTTCAGGTGAGCCCTAAACACCCATGGGAAATAGTGATTCTCCTAATTAAAACCTATTGGTTTTTCTTGCTTCATTAAGAATTAAAATTCGTTGAAGAATCTACTTCTAAAAAGAATTACAATAATTTTTATAATTTATTAGAATTAGTACTAAAAATCATTTAAAAAATTCTATAATAAAATTTCTAGCTATTTTTATGTTTTTTCTTCAGTGACCAATTCTCTATTTATAAATTTCCTATTTGCCATTGCTATGAATTCTTTCGTGTCTGGAAAAACATATGTAAATCCTTCTCCATCGTCCTCAATAGTCATTTCCATCGAAAAAATCGTTCTGGTAATTTTCTTATTCAAATCATTGACACGCATGAATTGGGATCATCAATTTGAACTAAAAAATGAAGATAACATCTGAATATTACCATTAAAAAGATAGAAATTTTATTAGAATGGTTTAATCTAAGTTTTTTGACATAATTCTCTAATTCTGAAACAAAAAATTCAGGAAAAAAATAAATGCCATCCCGGACATTATTAAAAACTTATACAATTATGAAAAACATTTAGCCTGTGAAGGATAATGAATATCAAAGAAATAAATTTATTTAGAATAATTTATCTTCTTAAAATAAAAGTTTAAAACTTCATTAGTATTTAAATCAGAGACAATAGGTCAAAATGAGGTCGAGAGTAGTAAAGGAATTCAAGATTCTGGGAGCGTTGAAAATTTATTACTCCCTAAGGATAATTCCTTGAGTGATGATAAGTTTCCTATAGATTCGGGAAATTTATTTAATTTAAGTCTAGGTAAACTTAATTTTATTACATTATTTTCTTCAATCGCAATACCTAATTTGATACACTGAATTCTGATACTCTTGGAAGGGGTTTACCAATAAATCTCTCTAAATTCTTTAATGCCTGAGCTTGTTCTGGTTTTATATTATATCCTTCTGAAATTGCTTATGTAACATCTGCGTATTATAATTAAATCCTTTGATTAACCATATAGTTATTGCTATTTAGAAATAATTTATTAATATTCAATACTTATTTTATTAAAATAGATGATCGTCTAAATAAATTTATAAAGTTTAACATCTAGATGAATAACATCACTTACTTTTTTTATTGACTTAAAATGACGATTAAAGACGATGTGCTTTCGTTATCTAAGGAAATCGTTAATATTGATGCGAAGGTATTAAAGGAATTCATAAGGGATGTATTCATTGGTCTTGATGTTAGAAAAAAGGATGCTGAAATTATCGCTGATGTGCTCATTACTGCCGATTTAAGAGGAGTTAATTCTCACGGGATCCAACGCTGTAAAATGTACTACGATAGGATTAAAGCTGGGATTTACAATACAAAAACAACCTTGAATATCGTGAAGGAAGGTCCAACTACGGCAGTTATCGATGGTGGGTGTGGACTTGGTCCTGTTATAGCATATTATTCCATGAAATTGGCCATAAAAAAAGCAAAAAAATATGGCTTAGGGGCAGTGGCGGTCCGAAACTCCACTCACTTTGGAATTGCTGGGTATTATTCATCGATGGCAATTCAAGAAGGGATGATAGGAATTACAACTACCAACGCTCGTCCCGCAATTCCTCCTACTTTTGGAGTGGAACCAATGCTTGGTACAAATCCCCTTACATCAGGAACCCCAACTGACGAGGATATCCCTTTTTTACTTGATTGCGCAACATCAATCATACAAAGAGGTACTGTTGAGGTTTATAATAGATCTAATGAAATGGTTCCAGAAGGGCTCGTAATAACTGAAAATGGCAACACAGAAACAAATCCTGAAGACATTCTTGATGATCTCGTAAATAATAAAGCAGCTTTACTGCCATTAGGAGGAAAAGGAGAGGGTGGATCGGGATATAAAGGATATGGTTATGCAACATTAGTAGAGATTTTATCGTCTGCATTACAAGACGGAATATTTCTTAAGGATACAGCGGGTATCATTGAAGATGGCCAATTAAGGCTTAAAGTAGGCCATTTTTTCCTTGTAATTAACATCGAAAGCTTTACCCCCTTAAATAAATTTAAGAAAATTACAGGAACTATAATGAGGGCTCTCAGAAATTCAAAGAAATCTCCTGGAAAGGATAGAATATACACTGCAGGTGAGAAAGAGTATTACACAACATTGGAAAGAAGAAAAATAGGTATTCCGATAAATAAAAGCTTGCAAGGAGATATTAAAGCAATGCAAAACGAACTCGGACTCTCTAAATATTCGTTTCCTTTTTGAAAATTACAATTAAAACAGTATTCCATCTGTTCTTCCTTTTATCGGTTCGGAATGAAGAATAACATTTTTAAGATTTTCAATCTTGAGCTCTTGTTTTATTTCTTCCTCAATTTTTGTTATTAAGTTGTGAACATGTGCAATGTTTAAGTCGTTATTAAAAAAAACATGAATTTCAAGGACGCAATGGCCAATTGCCGTCCAAAATTCCAAACCGTGATATCCCTTCACATCCGCATATTTTTTCAATATTTTTTCAACAGAATTCCTTACTTCATTCATCCTTTCTTCGTCAACAGGACTACATGTGAGTGGTTTTGGTTTTATTGCTTTTAAAATTGGAGATGTCTCAATATGAGATATTACTCTTTTTAGATAGGGTGCTTGTTTTTTTATATCGTTTTCAAAGGAAGTACAAATGTCATGAGCGTCGTTAAGTGTTAGTGAGTTATCAACGACTATTATCAAGGACAAAAAATACTCATCTTCAATGCTAAATATATTTATTTCCTTGATATTTAATATATGGACAAAATCCGTATATATTGAATAAATTAAATTTGTCAATTTATCGCCTATTGATTTTTCTCCCCCAAGGGGATTCATTTCAATGATGCACTCTATATTATAGTAAGGTATGAAGGTTTTAGCAATGTTTCTTATTGATTTAGTAATTTCGTTTGCATGACTTATTGAAATATGATCTTCTACGGCTAAATGCATTTCTAAATATAAATTTTCTCCACTTGCACGGACTTTTATATCTTCAATTCCATTTACATGCTCTATGTAAAAAATATTTTCTCGTAATTCT
>JBHLMB010000460.1:0-3461 GCA_048938565.1 Promethearchaeota archaeon
AATAATTTATATTTCTCCATTGGCTATTTATGATTTAATAAACTTTACTAATTTAAGGTAATAATTTCATGTCAAACAGAATATCTTTAGAATACTACCCAATATTGAAAGAAGAAAAGCTACAAGATTCAATTCAAGCGATAAAAAATAGTAAAGAAAAATGGGATCCTCCTTTTTTCTCAGATACTACAAGTTATATAGACATGTCAAAGATCATTAGCACTACCTCAGAATTTACTGGAGAAAAAACAGAGAATATTATCGTATTGGGTACGGGAGGTTCAATTCAAACATTACTTGCTATAAAACATCTGGCAAAAAAGAAAATACACCCCATTACAAGTTCTCGACCAGCAGAATTAAAATGCTGTTTAGAAAATACACTACCTGAAAATTCAGTTGTAATCCCCATATCCAGAGGGGGAGAAACTTTAGATGTGAATTCTACCATCGATATATTCGTCAAACGAGGTTATAATTTTTTGGGATTATCGGAGAGGGGTACTATGAATGGGATGCTCAAGAAAATAAAGAGTTCAATATTAGGTGTTCCAGATCTTTCAGGCCGCTTTGCGGGATCGATTTCGAATGTGGGCATCGTTCCTGCCTATATCGCAGGAATTAATGTTGAAAATTTTTTAAGCGGTTTAAAAGAAGGATATTCCTCATATATGATCCATAATGCAAATATTGCTTTAGAATTCGCTACTTTTCTATTTGATTTATATAAGAGAAATTATAAGGTCGCATTTTCAATGCCTTATTCTAAATATCTCGAAGGATCAGTCGGTTTATTCATTCAAGAAATTTCAGAAAGCACGGGCAAGGACGAGAAAGGAATCATAGGAGCGTTTCAATCGGCACCTCTTTGCCAACATTCCGTTTTGGAATATTTATTAGGGGGGCTAAAAGGCGCTGTTGTTCCCTTGCTATGGACATTAGAAAGCGTGATTGATGACATTGTATTAGAATCTTCAATAACTTATATAAATGGTCAAACAGCTCATTCAATCATTAACTATCAAGTTGACGCAACCTTTCAAGCTCTAATCGAACAGGGCGTTCCTTCAGCAAAAATTAGTCTTGCAACTTCCGCAGAGTATAATACAGGCATCCTTATTGCTTTCATCCAATCAGTGGTTTATTATTTATGCCTGCTATTAGATGTTAATTGGGCCGATAATCCTAAAGTTATGATTGGAAAAAAAATTTGTAACGAAGCTCTCGAGCAAAAACTCCGTGTAGAAGAAAGGAGGAAGAAACGAGCTGTTATTGCTGAACAAAAATTTAAGAATTTTTAATTTTTCTTATCATTTTCATATAGGAATATATCAAAAAAAACGGAATGGGAAATTAACTATTATTAATGAAAGCGTTATAAAGAACATTTATCGCCTTTTTGCAATCCTCACGCTCGATAACAATAGTTATATTTAATTCTGAAGATCCTTGAGCAATTGCCATTACATTTATGTGATTATCTCCAAGAGCGGAAAAAATCTTTCCTGCTACTCCAGGGGTGTGAAGCATTCCCGCTCCTATAACTGCTATTAATGAAATTTCGTGATCAATCTTGATATTAAACCATTGCTTTCCAAATAACGCAGAATTTCTGAGCAGAAAACTCACTTTCATTGCATCTTCATAATCAATTCCGAATGTGATGTTATTTTCTGAGGAACTTTGACTGATAAAGACTATATTAATGTTATTGTCCCCTAACAATGAAAATAATTTCGAGATCGTGCCAGGCAATGAAACCATTGTGCCGCTTGCAATGGTGACCATCGAAATCTTTTGAATTGAAGTAAGGGCTTTTATTATCTTATCGTCTTTGACAATTTCTTTTGTAATTGTTGTAAACTCTTTAGATTCCGGGTCTTCAAATGGTCTGATTTCTGAGGGTATTTCTCGTTTTTCGTTTACATCCAAGCATACGGGATGTAAGACTTTAGAACCAAAAAAAGCTAATTCCTTGGCCTCGAGGTATGAAATGTTCTTTAAGAGAGCCGTCTTGTCTGAAATGCGCGGATCAGCGTTTAAAAATCCACTCACATCTTTCCAATATATTACCTTGCAATTATAGATTGGTTGAAAACAATACGCCATTATTGCAGCCGTTAAATCAGTTCCACCCCTTCCAAGTGTCGAGATTTTTTTGTCTTTTGTAGAACCATAAAAACCCGTGACACATACTACGATATTTTCTCCTGATTTAAGAATAGGCCCAATCCTTTCTTGTACCAATTCTTCAGTTTCATCTAATAATGGTAAGGCACGTCCAAAATTATCATCAGTCCGTATTATTTCGTCAGATGATACGAATTCGGCTTTATAGCTTATTGACTTTAAGTATTGAGTTACTATATAAGTGCTGAGTTTTTCTCCATAGGAAACGATGATGTCCTGAATGTCTTCGCTAGGTCGTATCAAACCAATGACTCGACCCAACTGAGTTAATTCTTCTATATTACTTTGGAGAAAATCAATAGAATTTTTATATTCAGGTTTATTTTCGTTAATTATTTCTTTTATTACGCCTTGATGAGTTATGAATAGGTCTTCCAATGTACTTTCGCATTCAGGATTCTCGTCGCACGATTTCTTGTAAAAATCGATCAGTTTATCCGTAATACCTTTAATTGCAGAAGCCACGAGAATAATTTTGTTTGTTTTGATGTATAAGTTAATATTATGCGTTGTTTGCTTGAATGAATTTGCGTCTTGCAAGCAGGAACCTCCAAACTTCATTACAACTAAATTTTCTTTTTCTTGTGACATGATTTTCTCGCTTTAATTCTATTCTAAAGTAATCATAATATAAAAAGAAACACCTTAAATAGGTTTTATTGGTTCTGAAAAAAACCTTTTATGAAGAGAGCTATTTATTCAATTTCAAGATTTTATAAGGAAACAGAATGAAAAAGATAAAACTATTGAAGAGCCTTTATTTGTTCAGACACTTTTCGCATTTCGATAAAGGCTGTATCCATTCTAGCATCAACATCCAAGCATACCGCAACGATTAATTCCTTGCCAGCTTCCATTACGACAAAATTACCTTCATCGCCTTGCAAAATGCAAACATCGAGAATACCCGACTTTAGCTCTACTAAAACACGTTCGGCAACTGAAAGAATGGTTGCGGTCATTGCTGCCAGTTTGATGTCTGATATCCCCTCTTCTAAAATTGCCTGAACAATGAGTCCTTCCATCGAAACTATAGCCGCTGATCTGACCCCATCGACATTATCTCGTATGTTTTGCAATAAGAATAATAGTTGCTCGTCGGACATTAGAAAGTGATCTGTTATTAATTTTTAATTATAAAGATATAATACACTTTTATAAATTTAAAATTTAGTATATCACAGAGTTTTGTAATGATTGAATGGTGAGTTTCAGTTGCATGTGAATTAATTAACTTGAAAGTGTTATAAAACAAAGACTAAGGTATTAAA
>JBHLMB010000461.1:0-772 GCA_048938565.1 Promethearchaeota archaeon
GATGGGAACTCTTACCTCCTTGGTAATAAGTATTGTTTCATTAATATAATTATTGAGATACTTGTTTTTCTATATTTATTTGTTTTAAATAAGTAATATCAGGCAATAATTTTTCAGGTGTTAAGTCATCACTGCCTTTCGAAAAATCAACTTAAAATAAGAGTAATACTTTTCTTACTGGCAATTATAGGTTTTAAGTAATAATTAAATTTCATTTCACCTTTACATTAAACTAAGAACAATACGGATAAAAAGTGATAAAAAAATCGGAGATATATACAACATTCTGGTAACAGGTGTCGGAGGTCAAGGGGTCGTACTCCTCGGTAATATATTGCGAGAATATGGCCTTAGATCGAACTTGATCAAAAATGTAGTAGGAACCGAGACAAAGGGCGTCTCACAGAGAGAAGGATCAGTCGTGGCAACGATCAGGTATTTGATTGACGGAAAAGTGTATTCCCTAGATCAGAAATACGAAGAGGAAGACCTAATATCACCTACAATTCCCATTAACGACGCTCATCTCGTACTCGGTTTGGAACCGTTAGAAACGCTAAGAAACATTAAATATATTTCTGAAAAAACAGTCGTTATTTTAAACACCCATCAAGTATATCCTAGGAATGTCATTATCAAATCTGTAGAAAGTAAGAGCTATCCGTCAATAGCAGAAATAATAGAACTAATGGACCAATTCGCAAGAAGAGTCGTATCAATGGATTTTCACGAGTTTTCAAACGCAAGATTGAAAAATTCAGTATACGCAAAC
>JBHLMB010000461.1:782-3457 GCA_048938565.1 Promethearchaeota archaeon
TGATATTAGGCGCAGGTGCAAGAGAATTCAGTGGAATATTCGCAAAGGAGCTACTAATTGAAATTATTAATCATTTCCTTAAAGGTTCTCATGAAAATATTGAGGCATTCAATATTGGGTATGATCTAATTAATATTTAAGCCTCAATTCTATTAAGATATAAATACACGAATTTGGTAAAAAAATTTCAAAATGGACTATTTATAAGTCTTTTTATTTATTATTGATAAAATGAACTTTAAATGATTCTAATTTTCCTTGTTTTATTATTATTTCACGATAGGCCCCAGCGGATTTATTATTTTTAAAACTTCCTAATCCTAATGCAGGCGTTTGAACGACGAAAGGGCCATTTTCCTCGATTTCTCTTGCGTTATCATAGAGCTCTGAATATGTATCGTGGAAAATTGCAGCAGGATTTTCAATTTTCTTTAAAATGAAGGGGGGTGCGTAAAACACTTTGGATTTTTTACCTTCGGGATCGCTCAATCTGTATTCCATTTGCTTATGCGTATGTCCTGCAAGTGTTAATACAGTATAATTCTTACAAAACTCCACCAGCTTCTCCCAGTTTCTTGAAATGGAACCAAACTTTACATTGAACTTATCGTCGATTCGAGCATTTGATTCCTTAGTTTTATGTTTAAGAAAAAAAGATTCCTTAAAGTCCTCAATTCTTATCTTGATGTTCTTTGAAAAGGCTTTCCCTATTCGTTTTACTATATTTCGTCTCCTTGCAGTATTTATTGGTGGACCATGTAAAAATAAGAAAATATTATCATTTTCGTGAAATGATTCTGAATTTATGATATTTTCAAGGAACTTAATCTGCCTATCTTTAAGACCAGTGACAGAAGGATGTCCAGTAATGAAATCTCTTAGATTCTTAAAGGAATCGGGACCACTATTAAGAAATACAAATATGTGGTTTTTTAATTTCATTGAAAAATCCATTGAAGGATTAATTTCCGTCCAATAACCTTTCAATGCTTTTTGAGTTTTCGTTATGGCGTCTATAGGAGAGGAGGAAAACATTTCGTTTAAAGAAAGGGCTTCGAAAGCATTCAATCCCATTTTCTTGTACATTCCAGCCCAATTCAAGTCGTAACTTGAGATTCGAAAATCGTGATTTCCTAATACTGTTATTATTGGACATAATAACTCTTCTCCTCGCGTTATTGCTAAATATTTTGGCTTTTCTTTTTGATGGTAATTAGTAATGATATCCCTGAACACTTGCCAGTTTGTATTTTCGTAGCTAAAATCTGGCGTTTTAAAGATCCTTTTTGAAATTCTGCTAAGTAGAGTGTAATCAATGATATCTCCCGTGATTACGATAAAATCAAGTTGGTTTTGGCTTACTTTACGATTCATTACCTTGATAAATCTTCTAAATTGGTTATTGGGATTAATTAAACGCTTGATCAATGATTTAGATCGTTTTTCGCTTTTTAGATGATCCTTCTTCTTAGAGTTACTTTTAAATAACTTTCCTACTGCTTTCTGAAGTTTTTCCTTGTTAACGGTTTGCGTCCATTTTTTTATTATTCCATAAATCTTATCGTTTCTTTCTGCTAAATGTAAATCAGTTGCGTGAACAATCTTTAGATTGCTCCAAGAATTTTTAGAAATGACGATTGAGTGGTAATTAGTTCGAGTTTTATTCAGGAGGAAATCAAACATTATAAAATTGCGTTCCTTTAGGAATTTCAAGATTTCATTATTTATATCGAAATCAAGAGTACCACAATAAAACTTGTACGAATCAGTAAAGACACCATACTTGATGAGATAATCCTGAGGAAAATATGTGTTGTCCTTTATATATTCGGAATTTGTAATGGAGAGGGGATTTGTTTCGCTGAGATCGTATATATTAGGAACAATCGGATCTCCCCGAATTGCCCTTGCTTTCAATTTTTTTAGTTGGTTATCAACGGTTTCTTCCGAATAGATTTTTTTTATTTTTTTTTTTTGTTAATTTTCTTTTTATTCTTGCCCAAAAACCAGCATTTTTTTCGTATTCTTGAGCTTTTACTAATAATTCCCTTAATTTCCATTTATATTCAAATATCGGAATTAATTCAATACCATATCTAATTGATTCTCGGAAATCCTTAATATCACGAATAGTACTTGCAAATAAGATTGGAGCTTGGAAATTTGTTTTCTTTAATTTCGAGTCTATGTTTAAAAATAATGGCCGACCCAAACTTGGGTTGATCGTGAATATCTGGTCCTTTCCTACACCATTAGATTTCTTTTCCAATTACTACACCGAAATTTAGTTCAGGAAACAAAAATGTGTCATTGAATTTAATATTGCGTGTTTTTGAGAGAAGTAGTAAATTTAGAAATAAATTGATAGGAAATTATTAAGAATAAGGTATTAAAAATGTACTTTGTACAAGAATGATTTACTCACTGGAAAGATTTACAAATATGACATTATCTCCTCGAATAATCACCGTGCCTAACTGCTCGTGTTCTTCCCTAATATTTCCCTCTTCATCCTGATACTCAAATATCTGGGATGCGTCTTCCAAAAACAAGTTTAAATGCTCGTCAAATCCAGATAATTTGCCTCTAAATAACCTGTTCCTCTTAATCTTAATTAAGATCGTCTTTGTGACCGAATTTCTTAAATAATCAATAGGTCTATTAGGTCTTTGTTG
>JBHLMB010000462.1:0-3455 GCA_048938565.1 Promethearchaeota archaeon
AATAAGGATGAGCAACAATTAAGAAATTTGTTCATCAATTCTGAAAATGTGGAATCTATAATTCTTCAAAAAAAGCCGTCCGTTGCAATCACGAAAAAAGTTGTAGAAACGACCGATTTGGATAAAGAAGTAGAAGATATAAAAGTCATACACGAAAGTCTAAGAAGATTAGATCTAATCAAATCTCAAATTATATCTTCTTTTAACAACAACCTTACAGTAATAGAAAATATTTTTGAAAAATTAAAAAAAACTCCAATCAATTCGCTTGTAGATTCTTTAGATAATGCAATTGGGCAAATTGAGTATTTTAAAGAAGACTTTGAGTTAAAGTTAGAATCGCTGTTAGATACGGGAATAGAATCCTTAATAAATCTTAAAAATGATTAATAAAATGCAGAATTTAAAAAATAAATTAAAAATTGGTGCTTGGTAATGGCAAAAAAGAATAAGGGAGGCGAACCAGTTTTAATGAAAGATTTCTCAAAATTAAGAAAAGAATTAGATAGCGTAGATGACAGGTTGAAAAAACAAATAGAAAATCTTTATACTTACATTGGAAAGAAGATAGAAGGAATAGAAAACAAAGTTGTTACCTTCGAAAATCGTTCTTCTTCTAACCAAATTCTATTGAAAGAGCAAACTAAAACTCTAACAGAAACTCAAAAAAGTTTTGAAAATATCAAGAGGGAGTTAGCTTCGATAAAGAAATTACAGGTTTCAAATCAACAACAGATTGAAAATCAGATTAAAACCCAAGAAACAATTATCATGGATATGATAAAAAAATTCAATGAAAAATTACTTAATGATAAGGCAAAAATAGACGCTGAAGTTGAAGAATTGAGAAACCAACAAGATGTTCTTAAAATATCTTTTACCGTAAACGAGAAAAAGCTATTGGAGAAGATAAAAAGTGAAGTTTCCATAGACATTCGAGAAGCCGTAAAAAACAAGGAATACGAAATCCTAATGAAATATTGGATTCAAGATTTAAAAGAAATCATCTCAAATTTTGAAAAACTAAAGAAAATGCATCCAAAAGAGTTCAATTTGCACCTCAATCAGATATCAGAAACAATAGAAATATTTAAAGCAAAAATAAATTAATAAATAGGTATATCAATTCCGTTGAGTTTATTTTTTATTATTTGAATTTTAGAGCCATAATCGCTTTAATGTAGTGATAATTTGTTTCCTACTTTAGAATTTCCACCCTTAAGTTAATGAATTATTAATAAATACTTAAAAAAGCTTTCATTTAATATTTATAATTAAAAACGCAGTTAGAACTCAAATATCATGATAAATTGTTTGATTATAGGACATGGCGCTAGAGAGCACGCTATAGGTGAGGCCTTAGTAAAAGGTGGTGCTGAATTATTTGCCTTTATGAGTTCAAAAAACGCAGGATTAGAAGATTTAAGTAAAGGAAGGATAAAAGTTCATTCTGAAACGGATTTTACGAAAATAATTGATTTTTGTAAGGAAAAAAGAATTGATTTTGCAGTAATTGGCCCCGAAGCCCCCTTATGCGTGGGAATTGTTGACGCATTGGAAAAAAAAGGAATTCCTTGTGCGAATCCAAAGATAGAAGCTGCTCAGTTGGAAGGTTCAAAAATATTTATGCGAGAGTTATTGGAAAAATATAAAATATCTTCAAATGTTAAAAATAAAAAATTCTTCTCAATGGATGGTGTGGAAAGTTATATTGACGAAACAAGAATAGAAAATATCGTCGTAAAGCCGGATGGTTTAACTGGTGGAAAGGGTGTTATGGTATTCGGTGATCATTTGTTTTCCAAAAAAGATGTCCTTGACTATTGTCTAGAATTGACGAGTAGGAACACTCCGTTCCTTTTAGAGGAAAAATTAGACGGTGAAGAATTTACCCTACAGGCATTTGTCGATGGCAAAAATGTTCTTGGGACGCCACTCGTCCAAGATCATAAACGGGCTTATGAAGGCGATAAAGGGCCAAATACGGGAGGGATGGGATCATATTCAATGCAAGATCATTTAATGCCTTTTATTGATAAAAACGATGTAGATGAAGCTCTCAATGATATGAAAAATGTAATTGCTGCCGTGAAAACTGAAACGGGAACGGAATATAAAGGCCCTCTTTACGGACAATTTATGAAAACATCAAGCGGATTAAAACTTATTGAATTTAACGCTCGTTTTGGAGATCCAGAGGCGATGAATATATTATCCCTTCTAAAATCAAACTTTGTCGAAATTTGTTGGGGGATAATCAATCGAAACCTTCCTAAGGATATTGAGTTCGAAAAAAAGGCTACTGTATGCAAATACTTAGCTCCTGAAGGTTACCCTATTTCTCCTATCAAAGATGAATTAGTTACCATCAATCAAGAAAAAATTAATAATATCGGAGCGAAATACTATTATGCTTCTGTCTATCGAAAAGAAGGGAAAATATATACATCATCTTCTAGGGCAATGGGTATATTAGGTATGGCGGATTCTTTAGAAGCAGCAGAAAAAATAGCTGAACAGGGGGTTGGATGCATTGAAGGAAGATTATTCCATAGAAAAGATGTCGGTACAAGCAAACTATTGCAAAAACGAATAGAACATATGAAAAAGCTACTTGACAAGTAAATTGCCTTCGATAGAATCAATTAGCTAAAGTCAATCGAACAAAAATCAAAATAACCCTAATGCTGTATATTTTATAAAATATAAAGGTCAACTTATATAATATAGAAAAATATGTATTATTTGAACAATGGATTGGCATAAAGCAAACGAGAAATTCAATGGTTTAATCAAGAAATTATTTCACGATGAAAATTGGCAAGAAAGAGCTAAAGCTGCAAGAGAACTAGGGTTTTTAAAGGACGGGAGAGCAACAAACTTAATGTGTCGGGCTTTAAAAATAGAAAAAGATCGCTTAGTCTGCAATCGCATTATTGAAGCATTAGGAAGAATTGGGGATCCCAAAGCAACGATGATTATAGGTTCAAAACTAACCGAGGAAATGGAAGCTTTAAATCCAGATAGATTTACAATTTTATATATTATTGAAAGTTTCATTAATTTAAAAGACAAAAGAGCTTTAATTTTAATTGGACCCTTCCTTTATTCTGAAGATAATGAGCTAAAAGAATTAACTCAAAGAGTCTTTGATACGATTGAGCCAAATTGGAGGGATATTGTCGAAAGGGAACTCAAAAAAAATCGCTCGATTGAAGAAATCTTAAAGAAATCATTGTAAACAAGTGAAGCTTTATGTCCGATATTTGGGATCGAACGACTGATAGTACTTTTAAAAATGATAAAAATAGAGATGTCACTCCATTTAAAACTTGGAAGGATCCTGAAGGATTTGAGCATTTTTTATTCTCAAAACAAATGTTTTTCAATCCAAAATATGTGGATGCTGCAGGCATTCATCACCTCAAGAAGAAAGGAGTTCGTCACGGGATTTC
>JBHLMB010000463.1:0-3449 GCA_048938565.1 Promethearchaeota archaeon
CAATCGCGCCAATTTTTCAACATACCTTTCTCGTGTGATCGTGGAATTATTAGAATTATATACAACATTGATTCCTAATTCTTTTAGATTCTCTATCGCTCTATCTACATTTGGAATCAAGGTATTTCCTAAATAAACCACGCCATCTAGATCAAATATAGCTAGCTTTATATCTTGAAGATTATCAATTAATTCTCGCACGGTCATTTATTTCAATCCCAATCATTTTATTTTATTAATACCCAATTGGTATGGGTACGAGAAGCGAAATTATTCCAACAAAGACACTAATCATTATCGGATTTAGTACATTATCTGCTATTATTAATGGAAAATAGTCTAATATGAAAAAAATAATTGCTATAATTAAAGCGTAAAATGGATTCACAAAAAATAAAGCAAATATAAAAGCACTCCCCGATCCTGCAATAAATCCTTCAATTGTTTTTTTATCCCCTCCAATACAGGTAACTTTGTGTTTACCGTACCTTCTGCCAATTAAAGCTGCAAGAGCATCAGATAAACAAGAGATTGTAATTGCTGCTAGAGCAACGGAAGCTGGTATGAATCCTATCATGTAGAAAAGGTAGGAAAGAATAATTCCACATATCAGATATATTTGAGGGCCTATCGCATTATATTCTTTATTTCGGAGTATTGATTTCGTGAGTAGATTAAAGATCGAATATTCTGGACCCCATAGAATTCTTATTAGGTCGGATAGTATCATGAAATATAAAGCGGCAATTAAGGCAAACATCGTTAGATCGATTACAGCTCTAACATCGCCCCAATCATAAGGATACAAGGAAATATCGCCCCATAATGGCGTATAAATGGCTTCAAATTGATTAATGTATATTATAAGTCCATCGCTAACTATTTGCGTTAAGGGAGGGATGAAAAAGAATCCATAATATGCAAGCAAGACAAGAAGGGCAGTTGAGTGGAAGCTTTTTCTTACAAGCTCCATTTTAATCGAGATTTTTTCCTTGTATGGATTCTCCTTTCGAATGAATAAGATGTATTTTTTAAAAGGGCTAAGATTACTTGTTTCCATATCAGGATTCTCTTTTCTTTCAAGCTCTATTTTTTTAATGGTTTTTTTAATTAAAAAAGCAAATAACATGTATATACTAAAAACAATTCCAACCCACCATACCATGAATCCATTGAAAGGATATGGCAAGATTTGATAAAATAAGTTAAAAATTCCAAAAAAAGATAAAAGGACTCCACACGCTATAGTGGAACTCCCACCGTATACATTCTTAGACGCATACCCTCTTTTAGAAATGATAAAAGTCAAAAAAGCAAGGATAAAAAAAAGCGATGAAAAAACAATATTGTAAAATATATTCAACATGACTAGTAGAATATTCTGTTAGTTAGTATGTAAAATAAGAAATCATTATTAGATTTTATTAAAAAATAGCTTAGATATTAAAATAAAAAAAATTCTCATCGGAGTAACATTCTTATTTGAAATATATGATAGAATCGTATAAATCCAAAAAAAAAAACATCGGAATTTTTAATTATTCATTATAGACGCAAAAACAAAAAAATTTTAATCTTGAACGATATAATATCATAAAAGAACCACAATAACTATGAAGAAATCTGTAAGATTCTTTTTTCACGATATTTTATTAAGAGATGTTGATATTACTATTGAAGGTTTCTTTTATTTCTTATCAGGCTTTTTTTTTTATACGCTTACAATAGAAACGGCATTATATTTAATAATAATCAATGTTAGCACGGGAAATTTTGCATTTTTTTTAGGAACCTTCTTCTTATCGTTAATGTTTGCTGGTTTAATCGTTGATTATTCTAAAAATCGCATGAAATTGCTTGAAGTAACCTCGGTTCTCATAATCGTAGGCGATATCGTTGCGATATTTCAAGGTGAATACATGCAAGTTATAGGTACAATAATCGTTATTTTTTCATCTATAATATATATTACGGACCTGCAAACGGTTATCATACACGAGTCCACGATTTTAAACCGAGGAAGATTGACTGGTTACCTATTGGCTTTTTCCGTGTTGATGGCATCTTTTATATTTGTGATTTCTTCGCAAAACTTGATTGTTCTATTAGGAGTTAAACTCAGTTATGTTCTTTTTAATTACTTATATATCACTAAAAAATATACATATATTGAAACTAATGAACGTCTTGCCACTAATGTAAAATTTAGAGATTTAGTATTTCAAAAGCCCATCAAAGGATATTTATTGACATTCATTATGTTGGGTTTTATATTAGGATATTCATACCCGGTTAATTTCAATTATTTTTCGTCATCCGTCATATATGTCGTCCTGTTTATTGTATTTTTATTTTTAACAGGTATAGTTCTTGATAATAATGGTAGAAAATATTGTTTTTCGATAGGAATTTTCAATGCGGCAACGATTATAATATTCGAAGGTTTATTTGGTCCTATCTTTCCTGAATTTCTAATAGGGATTACAGTTCCTTTTTGTATCGTCGTATTATTTACATTTACGGGAGATTTTGCCACAAAAAGAAACACAATAAGGTATAGGGGAAGGATCTTTTGTATTTTCATAATTTTCTTTGTAGCGACAATCCTTTGGGGTATAGTCGTCAAGGGTGTCTTTATCGAAATATCACGGCTCCATCCTTCATTATCGTGGTTTTCTGAAATAAAAGACAGGTTTAACATTTTCCTATTAGTCCTAATGATAATAATAACCATACCGTTTCCTGAGATTTTATCAGCAAAAGAGGCAGATTGGGCAGATGCAATTAAGAACATTTATATTTTTAATAAAAATTCCATTTGCTTATATTACAAGGATTTCACTGATAATGACCTTTTACCTTCTGAAGATTTAATCACTAGTGGATTAACGGGAATCATGGCATTAATTTCAGAGATTACAAACGAAAAAAAGAATTTAAGAATCATTGATAAAGAAAATTCTAAGATTTTATTTACTTATGGGAAACATGTGAATATCGCATTAATTTCGACCAAATTTCTGCCAATTTTATTCAAGAAAATGGAAATTTTCATGAAAACATTTGAAAAACATTTTGAATATGATCTTACGCATTTTAAGGGAAAAATTAATGTTTTTCTGGAAAAAACTGATCCAATTGTTCAAAAATATTTCAAATAAAACCATCTAAGACTTATAAATTAATTATATCTTAACAACGATATAATATAAATCGACGACTTTTAAGATTCTAATAATAGTAGCAATGATTTGAGAAAATATCGAATTCGGAGAATAATTATGTTCAAATATTCACTAGACCGCTTTTTATACTATAAACTTACTTTCATAACATAATTTTCAAAATAAGATGTTATATTTTTTAAATAATAAATATTTTAAAAATTAATTTTATATCGATGCGAAGGAAAATCATTCTTATTTTATATTTTGATGACTCCTTTTCTT
>JBHLMB010000464.1:0-3444 GCA_048938565.1 Promethearchaeota archaeon
GTGCAATCTAAAAAATATTTCATTGTAATTGATAGGAATAGAGATCATCGTAAGGAATTGCTCTATAATGTGAATATGTACTATCTCAAATCATATAACAAGTCCAAGTTTTCCTTTTCTTTCGTGAGCAATCCCTTTTTTAAGGGAAATGTCGTGTTCGGAACAGATTTTAAAAATAAAATGCGTCCATTGGTGTTTAACAAGATTTTAAAGGAAGGCGGAATAGAACCTATTGATCCTCGCATGTTTAAAAAGCTAATTATGGCAGATGGGATCCAATTTCTCGCTTTTTCCACCCAATCCCTTCGGGAAGATATTAACCCCATCTTAGAAATGCTTGATAACCTCCAATTTGATCCTGATAAAATTAAAAAGCTTCCAATTTGCGATACTTGCTTGGATGAAAGGAGATTCACTTTACTTGAAGGAAGAAGTCCTTCTGTTTCGCATTCTAATAAACTTATATGTTCTGAATGCGCTTTGAAGATCGTATTACGGCAAGCAACTTCCGTTGGATTATTATCTACGAATAAAATTAGTCCTAAATTGAAGAACTTCTTCAGCCATATGATTCTAAAGTTTAAAAATGTTCAAAAAGTAGTGAATACTCTCAAGACAAACTTTGATCCCATAAAAAATAGAGAAATCACACTTTACGATGTAGAACAAAATCCTCAGATAAGCAAGAAATATTTTAACTATGACTCAGAAAACTTGGAAATACCTCAAGAATTTAAAAAAGTATTAACTAATTCTAAGATAAAAACGCTCTTGCCTATTCAAGCAATGTCGATTGAGAAAGGATTAATATCCGAAAGAAAAAATCAACTAATCATGGCGCCAACTTCTGGAGGAAAAACATTAATCGGGGAGTTATCGGGCGTATCACGAGTTTTAATCAATAAGAAGAAAAAAATGTTGTATTTAGTACCAATTGTAGCACTGGCAAACATAAGAGCAGAAGAATTCTCTAAAAAATATAAGCAATTAAACTTAAAAGTTATAAAACGAGTAGGGGAATCGATTCTTGATAGAAAGGAAGATGACAACATTGAAGAACTTAATAATTCCCACATCATTGTGGCAACCTATGAAGCTATCGATTACTTGCTTCGTAGTGGTAATAAAAATAAGCTAGGCGACATCGGAACAATTATTGTTGATGAAATTCAAACACTTATAGATCCTGAAAGGGGCTTCTTATTAGATGGATTGATTGCTCGCCTAAAAATAATTTACCAACAAGCGCAATACTTATACTTGAGTGCAACGATAGGAGAACCTGCTTTACTAGCAATTAAACTGGATTGCGAATTAATACGATATTCAAATAGGCCTGTGCCCGTTGAAAGACATTTATTGTTAGCATCAAACGAAATTCAAAAGGAAAAGTTCATTGCTAATCTTGTTCGTGCTGGGTTCTCAAGGAGATCAAGTTATGGCTTTAAAGGGCAATCGATAGTATTTACGAATACGAGAAAGAAATGTGAGGCAATTGCAAGTAGTCTCAGGAATAAGGGTGTAAATGTAAGAGCTTACCATAGTGGACTTACTAACGAAGAGCGTAAGATCATTGAAGCATTATTTCAAGAGCAAAAAATAGCAGGCGTAATTGCTACCGCTGCCTTAGCTGCGGGCGTTGATTTACCTGCCCAGCAAGTTATTTTTGAATCTCTCGCTATGGGGATAAGTTGGCTTACTGTTGCAGAATTTGAACAGATGATTGGGCGAGCTGGAAGGCTAAAAAAGCACGAATTAGGTCTCAGTTACTTGTTAGTTCAACCTGAAAAAATTTATTCTCCAAAAATGAAACTTACTGAAGAGAACATCGCAATAAAGCTATTAAAGGGAAAAATTAAAGACTTTGAGCTAGTTCCAAGCGAAGAACGATCTATCACGGAATTACTAGCTTATATTTGTGCATTAAATAAATCGAATAAAGACGAGATATATCACTACTACGAGTTATTAATTAACAACGACTACGACTTGGATTCCTTTTTGAGAAAATTAGAATCTAAAAAGTTAATAAGGATGAAAGAAAACCTTACATTCAAACCAATACGATTAGGATGTGCAATTGCAAAATCATTTCTTACCGTTGATGAAGGCTTAGATATCGTTGATGCGCTGACTAAACACGAATCAAAAAGTATCGTTGAACTGGCCTTAGAACTCGAACCTTTGAAAAATGTATACTTATCAAAAAAAATGGTTGCCGATCTCACTAAGGATAGAAGCACGAAATATCTCTCAAACAATCTGTTCACGGCAAGCACGCTTTCGTTATTGAACGCGGAAAATATCAGAAAAAAAAAATCTTATTCCCGGGAATTTATTGATATGGTCTTGAAATGGCACGAGGATATTTTCAAGTGTAATTGCAAGGATAAACCCTATTGCGAATGTGGGAGGATAAATTTTGAAAAGTTATTGCTATCTCTTAGAACCGATGATGGTTTTTCGATCGATCAAATCTGCAACTATCTGATGGATGAATATGAAGTGTTAGTGTTTAAAGGAGATCTTACGGATTTCTTTGAAAGCCTTATTTATTCGCTTGAAAGCGTGCTAGAGATCGCTACAAGCGTGCAGAACCTTAAGCCGCCCTACAAGAAGGAGATTGCTGAAATTCCAAATGTAATTAAAAAAATTAAAAATTTGACTTAATTTTAGAAGAAAATTACCATAAAGCATTTTTTTGCCCGAAATTTAAAACCGCAATTTTATTTTACGATAAAATATATTTAACAAGTAACGAATTAAAAAGAATCCACGATGTTTTTCTATGATTGAGTATAAAAAAGGAGATCTAATTTTTGGAAAAGATAAAAACATATGGTATCCAGGAAAAGTTAGTTTTATAGACGAGAACGGTAGTATTAATGTGGAATACGAGGACGGTCTTTCCGAATGGATAAATGATTTCTCCAGGATTCAAAAAAACACGGCTTTTAAGCTTTCAAAAATTAGCGACCTAAAAGAAGGTGATAGAATAATTGGTAATTGGAAGGGTAGGGGTCGTTGGTATGAAGGTAAAATTAAAAAAATAAACAAGAAAGGCCGTGTTTATTTAAAATATGACGACGGCGATAAAGAATGGATAGAAGATTTTACCCGAATTCGAAAGACTGAGATGTTAGATGATAAAATCCTCTCCAAGTATAAAAAAGGGGATAGAATTATCGGAAATTGGTTAAAACAAAATAAATGGTACCCTGGGATCGTTCGTGTTATATCTGAAGGGAGAATAAACGTGCAATACGACGATGGCGATTCCGAATGGATTGAAGATCCATTTAGAATTCAGAAAGACAATTCAGGTGAAGAAAAGAGCGATATGACCAAGGAAAGCTTATATCAATAATTTTTTTTCTAAATTTAAATAATAGATTTTTTCTTTCCAGATCTAATATTTATCTTAATGAGGAGAAGGAAGCCCTT
>JBHLMB010000015.1:0-13946 GCA_048938565.1 Promethearchaeota archaeon
TCCCTTAAGTAAGCGGCATCTTCAAATCTCAGCTCTTTTGCTGCCAAATACATTTTTTGTTCGAGAAATTTAATTTTTTGTTCGGTTTCCGACAACAACTCTAATTTCTTTTCAACCATGCGCTTTAATCTTTTAGCTTCTCTCGAGCGAAATTCTTTTTCTTCGGATAGCGATTCGAAAATGTTTTTTTGGATGGTCTTTGGAGTGATACCATATGCTTCGTTGTGAGCGATTTGCTTCTTTCTCCTTCGATTCGTCTCATTAATTGCCGCCCGCATCGCAGGTGAAATCTTATCACCATATAGAATCGCCTTCCCATTTACATTTCGAGAGGCCCGACCGATAGTTTGTATTAAAGAGCGCGTGTCCCGCAGGAATCCCAATTTGTCAGCATCCAATATCGCAACCAATTGAACTTCGGGCAAATCCAATCCTTCTCTCAAAAGGTTGATTCCCACCAGCACGTCATATGTTCCATCCCGTAGTTTTCGTAATAGTTCAAATCTTTCCACGGTGTCAATCTCTGAATGAAGGTACGCAACTTTAAGATTGAGTTCAGCATAGTATTCCGCAATGTCTTCAGACATTCGCTTTGTAAGGGTCGTAACCAATACCCTTCCCTTATTAGTTATGATTTTTTTAATCTCTCCTAATAAATCGTCTATTTGGTCTTTTGCAGGACGGACCTCCACGACGGGATCTACGAGCCCCGTGGGCCGAATGATCTGTTCAGCAGAAACGCCTTCACTCTTCTCAAGCTCCCAATCCCCTGGTGTAGCGCTCATACATATGATATATTTGATTTTTGATTCCCATTCTTCAAATGTCAAGGGCCTATTATCATAAGCACTGGGCAATCGCCATCCATAATCCACGAGATTTTTCTTGCGAGAACGGTCTCCTCCGATCATACCACGAATTTGAGGTATGGACACATGAGATTCATCAACCACGATGAGAAAGTCTTCTGGGAAGAAGTCCATGAGCGTCATTGGAGGTGTTCCAGGCTCTCTTAAGGTAAGCGGACGGGAATAATTCTCGATTCCCTTACACCAACCCATTTCTCTCATCATTTCCAAGTCATGTTTCACTCTTCGCTCGATATGTAGAGCTTCTGCATATTTTTTTTGTTTTTTAAAAAAAACAACTTGTTCCTCTAGTTCTTTCTCGATTAACTCTAAGGCCTTAATTTTATTTTTATCAGGAATGATAAAAGGGCTCGCTGGAAAAATCCGATAATTTTTGAAATCCTTTGCGATCTTACCAGATATGGGGTGAATTTCCTGAATGGATTCGATATCGTCTCCAAACAAAGAGATTCTAATCGCAAAATCTGCGTATGCTAAGAAGATGTCAATTATATCACCTTTTACTCTAAAATTGCCCCTTTTAAACTCGACATCGTTTCTTTCATAGCTCATTTTTACCAATTTAGCGATCAAATCAGACCGTTTAAACCTCATGTCGAGTTCCACATAAAGAATATTTTCCTCCCATACTTCTGGAGAACCAAATCCATAAATACAAGACACGGTTGCTACTACAATGACATCTTCTCTCGTTCGCAGGGCATGAGCTGCAGCTAACCTCAATCGCTCGATCTCCTCATTAACGCTAAAATCTTTTTCAATATAAAGACCCGTGACGGGCATATAGGCTTCTGGTTGATAATAATCGTAATAAGAAACGAAATAATGGACTGCATTTTCTGGGAATAGTTCTTTTAACTCGTTATATAATTGAGCTGCCAATGTTTTATTTGGCGCCATTATTAAGGTAGGTTTCTGAATTGCCTGAACGACATTAGCGATCGAAAAGCTTTTACCCGTTCCTGTCGCACCTAAAAGTGTTTGGAACCTCTTATTGGCTTCAATGTTTTCTGTTAGAGTCTTAATAGCGAGAGGCTGGTCTCCAGCAGGGACATAATCTGATTTGAGTTTAAACTTAGGCATAGCTATCAGCATTTTAGTATTAAATTAGTAAATCATATTCCTATATTTAAAAGATTATAGTACATTGATTTTTAATGCATATTTTCTAATGATATTAACTTACTCAGTGTAAAAATACTTTCTAGAATTCATAATGAGATATAATCACATTAAAAGAGGAAAATGAATTATTAAAAAATAATTTATTTTTACACTTAGAATAATAATTTTTTTTTTCATATATTTTTATTAGTTAGGTTTACAAAATTACACTTAAGGAATGGATTTTTACTTTTTAGTTTATATCAACTAATTCAATAATCTAATAAAAGCACCTGATTTAAGATGATAATATTATGAAAAAATACAAATATTCCATAGTCAATCAAATCTATACAAAATATCATCATAATGAGATTACTAAAAGTACTGCCCTCCAAATGTTAATAGATGTAATTGAGGAATCTGAATTACACGATATTAGAGTAGAAAGCCTTGAAGTGTTAGGAGAAATCGGAGTTCAAGGGGATGTCATTGCATTTATGATTTTAGAAAATCTTGTTCTTTCAGACACCAATGAACGCGTGAGAAAGGCGGCAGCAAGAGTATTGCAGAAAAATTTTCCTCATGAAGCAATAAAACCCATGAAATGGATTATAACTCAAGATCCTGATTATGAATCAACCATTGAGATGATCAAACATCTTTCGGAGATCGGCGAAGAAGAGGCAAAAAAAACGCTGATTGAAGAATTAAAGAAAATTAGAAGTATCAAACATGATTATAAGCGCGTCCAACATCCAGGAGATATGTTTCAAGAATCTATAAGAAAAATAGACGAGGAAAAGGGATTGCATAACTTAAGTTCGGAAGAATTAGCAAAAATTCTCATAAATTATAAGACACTAGAAGCACTTTTTAAAAAGTTTGGAAGTATACCTATTGAACTGAACGATTCTCTTGTAGTGAAAATGGATTTAAGGGATAAAAACATTTACGACATGATAGAAATAATAGGTTTGGATAAGCTAATATCAGTCCAAACACTTAATCTTAATAATAACAAGTTAATCACCCTTCCCGAATCAATTAATAACCTAACAGCTCTTAAAAAACTTTGTATATCAGTAAATCAATTAAATTCTTTATCAGATTCAATTGGTAATTTAGATAAGCTCTATCATTTAGATTTAGGGCATAATAATCTAAAAACGCTTCCTCAATCCATTGGAAACCTTTCACTACTCAAAACTTTAGATTTGCGCAATAATAAACTAAAATCACTTCCAGAATCGATCGGAGGTCTTAGTTCGCTTAAAAGATTGGATTTACGGTATAATCACTTGAAATCGCTTCCAGAGTCGATTGGAAACCTATCTTCTCTCGAAGGCCTTGATATACATAATAATTACTTGAAATCGCTTCCAAAATCAATTGGAGACATAAGCTCCCTTCAAATATTAAACCTGGATTCAAATAAATTGAAATCGCTCCCAGAGTCTATTGGTAAACTCTCTTCCCTCCAAATTTTAGATCTACGAAACAACGAGTTAAAAACGCTTCCAGACTCGATAGGAAACCTCAAGTCGCTTAAAGTTCTATATCTACAGAATAACTTTTTAAAAACGCTTCCAGAGTCGATAGGAAATCTGAAATCCCTCCAAACACTTGACTTGCATTTTTCTTCCTTGGAATCGCTTCCCGAATCTATCGGGGACCTCACATCGCTTCAGAGTTTAGAATTACGCTACAATCCCTTGAAGTTCCTCCCCGAATCTATCGGGGACCTCACATCGCTTCAAACTTTAAATTTAAGATGGAATCAGTTGACAAACCTTCCGGAGTCGATTGGAAACCTCACATCGCTTAAAAAATTATATCTTTATTTGTATCAATTGTTGGATCTTTCGAAAACGCATATTAATCTCGCTTCTTTTCAATTACTCAAGAAAGGTCAATTACATTATCAATCCGAGGGCAATATTCAGAATATTTTAGATCACCTAATTGCTAAAGGCGTTGTTGTTTTTGATTGAATATTTGACCTAAATTGAAATCTAAAGGAGTTCTTTTTAAAATATTCCTAAATGAAATATTTATCGTTTTTAAAAAGAAAATGAAAAAATAAAAAAAATTAAGCAACCGTAATTATATAATAATCTTCGGCATTTTCTTCAGTGCGAACAAGTATTTCTAATTTAGTACCGACAATAATGGAAACATCTAAGGCATTTGCGAGGTCATTTAAGTCCATCGTGAGCGTCACATTTCCAGTAAGTTGCTCGATCTCGAAATTGACTGTGAAATTGCTTAAAGCTATGTTTGTGCCGTTCACATAAAGGGCGTTAATCGTCACATTTTCCAGTCCCAGGTTATTTACCACCACATTTAAATTACCTCCTACTGTGGCATTAGACGCAGCTTCGTCAATCTCGATGTTGTAATTCACTGGTAATACAGTATTATCAGAGGCCATCGTGGTCGTGCCAATTTCAATTTCGATATATGAAGTCTTGGACAAGTCTAAGAATGTACCATTTACATTGAATTGAAGTACTGCGCATTCTTGTAAGGTTAGATTTTCATCACCATAGACGAATTCAACGCCTTCGACAAGCGATCCGTTAACGACAATATTCGATACATCTATTTCAATGTCAGTATCTCCTGTATTTTTAACTAGCACTCTTGCACTCTCGTTAGCCATCAGATAGGATGCAGCCACGCTATCAATTCTTGCTAACGAACTTTCAACATTATCTATGATCTGAATGCTTTCATCATCGGAAATCGTATGCATGTATGTCACAGCCGAGCATGTTCTATTACCACCAGAACCACTTCCTATTATTTTAATGCCAAGCTCATCATTCACATTAATGTCGAAATACTTGGATTCGTTAATATTAATGACGAATGTGTCTTCTTCGCCTATTAATAATTCCCTATCACCCGATAGACCATTGAAATCTTGCAAATGTACTTCCGTCCAAGTTCCTGAATTCGTGATATAAATTGGATTTACCATAACAGGATAAGGCCCATCATATTTTACTTTGACGAGGACTTGAGTCGTACCGTTATCGTAGGTGATTGCTCGAGTTGCATCAAAGCTAATTGGAAGGTGATACCTAGACGAGCTATTTGCCGCTATGAGAGCTTCAGGCGAGGCTATCCTGCTTGGATCGTAGATCGTCAGGTTAAAACCTCTCTCGTTTAAAGATAACAATAATTCGTCTTTAATGCCATTTGGAGTAGATATGCCAATGATATGGTGATTATCCTCAACGGGATAGAAATCAGCTAGGTAACTAGGAACATCTGCTATTTGAATTACAGCAGTATCACCAGAAGCCAAGATGGAAGAGCCATTAAAGTATGTAGTATCCATTCCTGCTCCGATTAAATCGTTTGTTTCGTCGTCCACATAAATTTTTTCAAGCGTGACCGTGTTTGGACCAGTGTTTTCAACTTCCAAGAAGATGTTAACAAGATCGTCAGTAACACGTTCTACTCTACAATTCTGTTCGTTCAAAGTAATATCGCCTTCCTCTGCTTCCGTTACCCAGAAATTTCCGGTATTCTCTGAAAACTCAAAAGGTCGTTCTATTCCTTGAGATACGGCAGTGACTTCAATGTTTACGAGTGAATCTAAAGGATGCGACACATTATCCAAATTAACCCATACGGTATCTTCTTCGCCTGCAGGGAGAACATTATCATTTATTCCTTTACCTAGCGAATAAGTATTTTTTCCATCATTAACCTTAACGCTTGTTATGGTCAAGTCCTTAGTCCCGGTATTATTCAATTTGAACGTACCATAGCCACTATCAAACACTCTTGCATCTAGAATTTCAAAGCTAGACTCAAGAACCGTGTAGTCGACTTTAAACATTTTGATGAGGCCGTATGTAGACGAGGGACCAATAGCGTCTGTTTCTTCTCCAAAGTAAACGGGAATAAACACATTAGATTGATAATCTCCGTTGTCAGGAATATTTTCTTTCCATATCTGATTGTCCTGGTCTTTCCATTTGTTAATGCGGTTATTGTACTCCTGATTAAGCTGCATATATGAGGAATAGGGTTCTTCAGTAGGAACACCATAAAACATCAACTTTGCAATTGTAGACTCAAACCACTTTTTACCTTTCACGCCTGTTTCCGTATCAGCGTATTCGTCTTCGTTGAATACAGCTCCATCTGCCCAATTATCTTTTTCCAAACCTATTGACTTATAGTATTCGTAGTTATCATTGCATATTCTCAACATCCACTGCCATTTTCCCTCATCTCCACCTAATCCTTCAATTAGATAGGTAAAGTACACCAACACATAATCGGCACCAAGCATTTTGAATATTTCTGCCGCATATATTTCGTTAGTCTGCATCATTCCCATTCCCACTAAACCAACAGTCCTTTGGTAAAGGTTACCATTATCGCACACGGTAGTCACATTTCCAATTGGAGTGAGCCAATACCCATAATCCCACCAACTTACAACCACTGTATCTCCATCCAAGTTGTTTCGCATCCAACTTAGTGATTGTTCCCAATCGTGAATATTGGTGCCTAAAACCATAGAATTTCCAGACAGCTGATTAATTGAAGTGTCGACTGCGTGAGTGACTTGAGCAAAACAAATGAATCCAATAACAAAATACACGCCAAAGACCTCTGCGTTAGTAATCCTGTTTTTTGCCTGCCTTTGTCTTTTTCTACTCCTACCAGAAGCCCTATTTTCTCCAATGAAACTACCGTGAATATTAAGTACATTCACGAGACCATAGGCTCCCATTAAAGACGCAATAGGAGCAAATAATAAAATCACGCGAACCATGCTTCCCGTGAAATAAAATAATGTTAAAGTTGTTACAATGAGTAAAATATCTTTTACATTTCCTCTTTTAAAACAGAAATAAATTCCTAAGGGTACCAAGAGAAGTGGAATCAGGGTATTATGATAAAAGGAACTCCAAGGGCTTGGTATGTGCTCTGCAATCGAGGCCACTAATGCTAGCGAGTTTCGCAATAGAGGATTAAGAATGCTCATCAATCTCGAACTTAAACCCGTTGGGAGGATATCAGGTGCAACCCAAATTATAACGGCAGCAATCAAAATTACCGGAATGGTCCCCCATTTTAAAAAATTTATAAAGTTTCTGTAAAATCGTGGATATTCCGAGCGGTTGACATAAAGAATATGATATATTATCAAGAGAATTGATGAAAAAAATATAGCCCCGATTTCGAATGTGAAGAAATGTACGGCAGGATCGAATAGAATGTATAGAGAATAAATAAGAGCTCCTATTCCTTCAATTCCCACATAAGCAATAAGCATATTTTCGTTGTATTTTTTAGTTACTATCGCTACGAAAACAATTATGGGAAATATGAACATTACAAATGTATAACCTCCCCAACTTAGGGCAACATAACCTAAGGATAAACCACCAATTACCGTATGAATTAATTTTCCCGTACGATACGCTTTTATGAAAAACAACAACGCCATTAAAGCGCCAAAAACACCTATTGTTTCGTTATCGAAAAAACCTGCCATCGTTCTTGACATGTAGCCAACGCTGAATGCCATGAAAAAAGCCGCCATTAGACCGCATTTTTTATCCATTATTTCTTTTCCCAAGAAATACATGACGATTACAGAAATGGCACCCATTACTGCAGGAAAGTAATAACATACTTCATACAATGATATTGGTATTCCCCGGAAAGTTAAAATTTGGTGAATAATAACGACGGTAAATGGAAGACCTGGACGGAGTACATAGCGATATACCCCATCATTATAATTCCAACTTTTATCGTCGAACCAGTTAAAATATTCGAATAGAGAGTGCGTGTCGAGATATTCTGCGTTGTACCATTGCATCCATGGATCAAACGCCTTTATAAGTTCATATCCTCTTATAATTGGTGTTATTCTCATTACAAGAGCCATAATAAAAATCATCAATAATGCGATGAAAAATATGAAATTATGAGATTTTACATTAACACTCGCTTTCATCCTATCTCTTGAATTTCTAAGAGATTCCATTAAATGTCTCATTTTTTTATACTAAAAATTATTGTGAAATTTGATATCTATTATTACCTTAAAAAAAAATCCTTCACATTAAAACATTTCACGTATATCATTTCATTATAATATGAATAAATAGGAGTCACAATATTTTGAAATTATAATATTGTAAGAATATCATATTACAATTGAATAAACAAGAGAGGAAGTTGGTAATCTTTGATTGATATACCGAGGATAGTTTATTTTTTAATAAATCCTCTGAATTTTCGTCTGTATAAATAGAAGCAATGATATGGTTTAGAAAAATAAAGATCATATCTAAAAACAACAAAAATATTAATCTTGAAAAATTTATGTAGATGATTTAAAGGATTGAACAAGACAAGGACAGGGACTAGGTACATCGTAAAATTTTATTATATTGGCTCGAATAAGTATCTTGGTTCCCAAAGACAAAAGGACTATCCAACAATTGAAAATGCAATTATATCAGCATTGAAGAAAAAGGAATATATTGATAGCGATAGTGAGTCAAAGATTGATTTCGCCAGTAGGACAGATAAAAATGTTTCAGCGCGAGGATGTACATTTTCTTTTACATCAAAAAAGGAATTATATCTAATGGAATTGAATACGGCCTTACCAAAGAATATTGGAGTTTGGAGCCGTGCTAAAGTTCCCCTTGATTTTTCCTCCCGTCATCAAGCTGTTCTCAGACATTATCGATACATTTATCCGTGTTTTCATATTATTCCCAAACACCGTGATCTTAAATTATTAAAAAAAACATGCCAAATTTTGGAGGGTACTCACGATTTTAGAAACTTTTGTAAAAAGGAAGCTGAAGAATCAAATACAATTAAGACATTGGAATTAGCTACGGTAAAAATGGAAGAAAGTTTTATCATATTCGATTTTAAAAGCAAGAGTTTCTTAAGACAGCAAATTCGAAGAATGGTCAGGAAAATTATTGAAACTTGGGAGGGGACCATTACCATTGAGGAATTTTTGGAATTACTTGACGAATCAAGAAATTTCTCGTATCAACCCGCTGATCCTAAAGGTCTTATTCTATGGGATATTCTCTACGATGAAAATGTTGAATTTAAGATTGATTTGAAAAGCCATGAGCGCATGTTAGGATACTTCGAAACCAAATATAAAATTCAAAAGCTCAAGAATAAACTTTTCTCAGTCCTTCAGAAGGACGATGCTAGCTAATAAAGCTTGGAGTTGAATTTCCTCGGTTGCTCCCTGACTCAAGCGATATTCAAATTCCGCTAGAAGCTTGGTGAGTTCTATCTTGAGATCTTCGGTTGTATCCAGATCGTAAATTTCCCTATGAATATTCTTGATAATGTTTGTTCCCGATAATCCGTAATTTTTTATCAATTCATTAAGTAATTTTAGGGACATCTGTAGTTTACCTTGAAACGCAAATTCCAATATTTCTCTTATTTTATCAGGGGGAACCTCCCCTGCAACGCGAAACACGATTTCTTGGTCGATTTTATTCGATATTGTTCCACATGACTGCATGTAATTTACCGCACGTCTACAATCTCCTCTTGACACCTCAACTAAAGCGTTCAATCCGTTTGGACTTACATTGATACCTTCCTTGCTTGATATGAACTTTAACCTCTGTTTTATATCATCATTTTTTAAAGAAGAAAACCTAAATACCACGCATCTTGATTGAATTGGGGGTATTATCTTGTTGGAATAATTACAAATCAAAATAATACGACAATTAGGTGTATATTTTTCCATCGTTCTTCGTAGAGCTTGTTGAGCAGGAGCAGTCATATTATCTGCTTCGTCAAGTATGAGGATTTTAAAAGGTATTCCACTAGGAGGACGAGTTTTCGCAAAATCTTTTATGTATGTCCTAATGACATCTATTCCACGAGCGTCGCTTGCATTTAATTCTAAATACGTGTTGTTTGGACTCATACCCCTCCCATAAAGTTCTCTAACCATAGCAAGTGCTGCCGTGGTCTTTCCAGTACCTGCGGGACCAGCAAAAATAAGATGGGGCATTGACACATCTTTTACAAATTGTTTTAAACGCTTTATGATTCCTATTTGGTTTACTATTGCGCTTAATATTCTAGGGCGATATTTTTCAACCCAAGGGCGATGTTCTACATTTACGGTCATGGTTTGCTTGCATCCAAGAATTTATATAATCTTACTTATAAAAAAAAAACTTGTCATTAAAAGATTTCTTATTTTTCAGGTTGTTCAAGGGAAACTTATCGTGTATATATGAGAAGCTAGGAGTATGAACTAGTAAACTATATCATATTTTTACCATTCTCTCAATTGAAATGATTATGTATAAATTTATTATTTGATTATTTTCTCCAAACAATCGCAAAAGGATAATGAAAACATATACTCACTCCAGTCTAGTGAATTACATACAATTATTCAAAAATAAATTCAACTTTTCAAAATATAATGCTAAAACAGCGTTTCACAGGTTCTTGAATATTAAAAAAAAAATAAACAACGAATTTGGTTTTATTTTGACAGATAAAAAAATTCTAGACATTGGGTGTGGTCAGAGATACCCTTATACTTACCTTTTTAGTAATGATAATGATGTGATAGGCATTGACACGGATGTCCCTTTACTTAAGCACGACATAAAGACATATCTTTCCATCATTTCTAATAATGGGTTTAATAGATTTCTAAAAACTTTCTTGCGATCAATTTTTTTAGATAAAGCTTATTTTAAAGAGTTATCTCGTTTAGGAAGAGTTTCCAAGAAGATAAATTTCAAAATAATCCCAATGAACGCTGAAGAGCTCAATTTCAAGAACGATTCATTTGATTTCGTTCTATCTATTTTAAGCTTTGAGCATTTTAAAAATGTGGAGAAATGCGTTGAAGAGATGAAAAGAGTTTTAAAAGTTGGAGGAAAATTTTACGTGTCGATAGACTTGTTTTCAAAACTTCGTGGAGGGCACGAAATCAATCCGTCTAGACCATGGAACCATTTACTCACAAAAAACTTCAAATCTAGCGTATATTTGAACAAGCATCGTTTGAATTATTTTAAAAAAGTCTTTACATCCCACTTTCAAACTGTAAAGTTTACGATAACTGAAAATCTTGTTGCCCGTTCTTTACTCACTCCCGAGATTAGAAACGCCCTCTCGGATTACTCTGAAACGGAATTAGTAATGAACCCTCTGATAGTAATCGGAGAGAAATAATCTTAAGTGAGTTTAATAATTAGGATGTTAAAACAAGAATAAATTCAAAAGACTAAGTCAATATATATTCCTCATAGCGAATAAATAGGCTTTTAGGTACTGATCTGCAATGGGAAACAATTAAGAATCAAACGATCTTATAATGAATTATTATATTTTCGATACAAATAAAAATGATGAATAAAGCATGACGGATTTTAAGATAACTGGCATTAAATCAAGGTGGATATTGGACTCTAGGGGAAATCCTACAGTGGAGACTGATGTACATGCTGGAAAGATTTATTCACGAGCGGCAGTCCCATCAGGAGCTTCAACAGGAGTCTCAGAGGCTCTAGAATTAAGAGACGGGGGTAAGGATTTTCTTGGAAAACACGTCACAAAGGCAGTAGCCAATGTAAACGAAATTCTTGCGAAAAAATTAGTCGGATTTGATGTAAGGGAGCAAGTAAAAATTGACGAAGAAATGCTTGCAATTGATGGAACGGAAAACAAGAGCAAGTTAGGAGCAAACGCCATTTTATCCGTGTCATTAGCAATTTCCAAGCTAGCAGCTAAGCTTTCAGAGAAGCCTTTGTTCCAACATCTTCATGAAATTGCTTTTAACAAAAATAGAGACAACTATTTGCTTCCCTTACCTTGCTGCAACATTCTTAATGGAGGCGAGCATGCTGGTAATAACTTATCAATTCAAGAGTTCATGATCTTGCCTGTTGGAGCTCAATCTTTTAGAAAGGCAATTCAAAATGTTGCCGAAGTGTATCAACACTTAAAGAAATTGCTTGCCCAAAAATATGGGCCATCTGCTGTTAATGTGGGAGATGAAGGGGGATTTGCCCCAAACTTTTCAGAAACTAAAGAAGCAGTAGAAATTATCGTTGAGGCCATTGAAAAAGCGGGATTTCTCATAGGCACGGACTTCGTATTAGGGATGGATGCCGCTGCAAGCGAATTTTTTAAGGATGGAAAGTACAATATCGATGGAAAAAAATTATCTGAAGAAGAATTATTGCAATACTATTTAGATTTAATTCAAGATTACCCTTTTAAATCCATTGAGGATCCATTTGACGAAAAGGATTTTCGAAATTTTGCTAACCTCACGGCTAAAGTCGACAGAAGCATCCAAATCGTTGATGACGACCTAACCGTTACAAACATAAATATTTTGGAAAAGGCAATCAAAGAAAAGGCAGGAAATGCCCTTCTTTTAAAAGTCAACCAAATTGGATCCCTAACAGAAGCGATCAAAGCATGCAAAATGTCTTTTAAAAACGGATTTAATGTCATGGTCTCCCATCGCTCAGGAGAAACCGAAGATACTTTTATTGCAGACTTAGCAGTGGGACTGTGTTCCGGGCAAATTAAAACAGGAGCCACGGCGAGATCGGACAGGACGAGCAAGTTTAATCAACTACTTAGAATTGAAGAATTATTAGGGAATAACGCTAGGTACCCTTCTGCTTTAGATTCGTGGACGAATTTTCAGTAACCTAATCTTGAAATTTTAATTTATCACTTCTTTCTTTTTTTAACGAAACGATAAAGTTGCACATCTATTTTTTTTGATTTATATTTATGAAAAAGAAAAGCCCGTTCAAGGAGCATATTAAATGGAATATAATAATCAACAATCCAACCTTTTTTAATTGCATAATTCGATATAAAATCGTGTGTCTTTTTTCCGGTCAAGTGTATGGAATATACGATGTTAGAAAACGAAAAAGCAGTTGCCAAGAAAGCCCTATCAGCTTTTTTTTTTTTTACTCCAAATGGAGGATTCATGATGGTCGTTATCTCAGAATGATAAGAAAGAAAAATCCTTGAAAATTCGAATTGATGCACATTTGCACAAATTGGAAAGACCACGTCTCCAAGTGCGAGTTTATCAATATTTTTTTTGAATATAATTAGAGCGTTTCTATCGATATCAACGCCAATAACCGCATGTGCCCCAATAAATGCGGAGGCAATGGATATTCTTCCAGTTCCCGTACCAAGATCAATCACTAGCTTATTGCGAATATCATCGTGTTCTATACCTGCAAAGTACGCAATATCTACGACACTTCCAGCATCAATGCAGTACTGCTCGAGTTCAACCTTAGGATTTTCGAACACACGCGTTTCCTGAACGAGCGAGATTAAATCTTTTTTTTTAAGCATTGAATAACCTAAAAGCTGGCTATTTTATAATAATAAATAAATTTATTTAAGTTATTTAATTTTGTTTATTTAACTACTCAAGAAAAAACAAGTTTAGTAAGAAAAATTATTAAGATCGTGAAAATTATGAGTAAAAAAAGCGTTAAAGACAAAGAATTCGTCATGACAGGCCAATATTTAGGTGTTGTAGAAGAATTCTTGCCAAATAAAAATTCAACTTATGTGAAAGACGGAGAAATATTCTCTTCAAAAATAGGCACCACCCACATTGATAGCAAGAAACGAGAAATTACAATCATACACGCTAACGAAGAGGAAAGAAAGACCGTTAAAGTAGGAGATATTATCATCGGAACAATATTATTCATCAGAACATATTCTGTTGGAATAGACGTGTACGCCATTAACAACAAGCTTCATTTTAATAGTTCTTACATGGGAAACATTCATGTGAGCGAAATCTCTAACAAGTATGTAGAGAAAATACAAGACGCCTTTCAAGCAACGGACATTGTTCGAGCAAAAGTAATCGGAAAGGAATCCAACGAGTTCAATCTTAGC
>JBHLMB010000465.1:0-3438 GCA_048938565.1 Promethearchaeota archaeon
ACAAGAATTGCATTTCCTTGATGTACAGAAAGAAATGTGAATTTATTATCTTCTAATAATAAACTTTGTAATCCTTTACTTGTAATTTGTTGACTGTATATTTTAATTGCTGACACTATGCCCCCAATAATCGATTTATCTAGGGTTTGCTCTCCAGTAAATTCAGCAATAGGAAGGCCATCTTTCGAAAAAAGCCAAAAGTCTCTTATAATTGATACCATACTATTTTTTTACGGTTTTTAAAAAAATATCAATTCTATATTATTTAGTATTAGATTTATATAATTATTTTTTTTAAATTTAGTTATCAACTCTTAATAAAAAAGATTTTAATTGCAAAATAGTAATTTTTTATTTAATTGGCAATTTTACATAAAAAGTGCATCCTTTATTCCTTCCTAATGATTCGCCCCAAATTTTGCCCCCATGTAAATCAATAATTTCTTTTGAGATAAATAATCCTAATCCTGAACCTGTAATATCTATATATTCAAGTCCATTTTCATATCTTTCTATTTTTCCAAATCGGTTGAAAATAATATCCATTTCCTTCTCAGTTAAACCAACCCCCGTATCAGTTATAATTAATTTAATCCAATTATTCTCTTTTTGTAAATTAATAGATATTATTCCTTTTGGCGGAGTGTTTTTTATTGCGTTTGATAGAAGATTTGTAATTACTTGTTCAATTCTTATAGCATCTATTTCTAGATCTAAATTATCGGGAATCTCTAAATTGAGTTTAAGATCTCTCTTTTTAATTAAATGCATCATATCTCTTGAAATTTCTCTTATTATTTTACATAAATCACTTCTTTGTTTATCTAATGAAAGCATATCATATTCTAGTCTAGATAAATCAAGTAATTTATTAATTAGTGTTTTTAATCGTTGGCCTCCTCTTCCTATCATTTTAATTATATCATTAACTCCTTTTTCTAATTGGTCCTTATATTTGTCTAAAAGAAGTTCAGTTCCACCACAAACAGGTATCAATGGTGTTTTAAGCTCATGTGATACTCTAATAATCAGATTTTTTCTGAGTTGATCTAATTCCTTTAATTTTTTGATCTCTTCCTTAACAAGAAGTTCAGCGCTTTTACGTTCTGTAATATCTCTTGAAATTATTAATGCTTTTAATTCTCCGTCTATATCAATAAATGTGCTTCCTTTAGCTTCAATATATACCCAATGACCATTTTTATGCTTAAATCTTAATTCTGTTCCACCTATTCCTTCCTTAAATCCCTCAAATAGCGCTCTAGCTGTATTTTCTACATCCTTTGAATGACAAAATTTTAAAGCAGATTTTCCGATAAGATCATTTTTTGAGTAACCTAATATATGTTTAAAAGCTTGTTCATTGATATATTCATATTTAAATTTCTTATTTAGTATGCTTATCAAATCATAAGCATTTTCTGAAATTAACCTATATTTTTCTTCAGACTCTATTAGCTTTATTTCAGCTTTTTTTTTTTCAGTAATATCTTCTGTGTGAACTAAGACTAAATCTGGAGGGATAAATCCATATTTAACTAAAAGATCCTTTTCGTCTTTTAAGATCTGGATATAATATTTCATCTCTCGAATAATATTGGTCTTCTTGTCAAAACAAGTATGTAAATCTTTTAAGATATCTGGTCGATCTATATACATCTCAGAAGCTTTAAATCCTAAATAATTTTTTACATCTCCTAATGTAAATTTTTCAGCGGTATTATTATAATTAATTAACACAAAATCATTCCCTATTTTTTGCCATGTATAGGTTGGAACTAATCCTCCCTTAAAAAGCGCTCTAAATCTTTCTTCAGATTCTTTTAATTTTTGATCAGCAAGTTTATGTTCAGTAATATCATTTCCAATACCAAGAATAGCATAAGGCTTTCCATTTTTTTTCAAGGGAATTCCATATGTTTCCACATAAATTATGTTTCCATTCTTAGTTTTAAGTTTATATTCACTACGTTCCGATTGTTTTCCGGTTTCTATTATTTCTTTGGTGAACTTAAAAGCTTTTTTCAATTGCTCTTCATCTATTAAGTTGATAAAAGATAAATTTTGAATTTCTTCTCTCGTATAACCAAGAGTGTTTAAAGCAACATCGTTTGCATCGAGAATTTTTCCTTTTAAATCATTTATATAAACTAAATCTAATGATTTCTCAAATAAATCCTTAAATTGCTCTTTAATTTCTTCTCTACTGTATTTCATTTTTCTCCGCTGTAAGAATAATTATATCTTTTATCGTTTAGCGATTAATTAGTGTTTATCATAGAAAAGAAGTATAGTTAGATAATTAAAATCTTCGTATGTAATTTTTTAAATATAATTCCATCAATAGATCATTTATACTATATAAAATAAGAGAATGTAAAATTTTATGAATGAAATTCAAAATATTTTTGAGAAGATAGAAGATATAGTAGGAACTAAATATGTTACAGATTCTTTACCAACCCGCTATTCATATAGTATGAATTGTGATACTGTTTTGCAGGGTATTCCAGATGTTGTAGTTCGACCACTCACAGCTGACGAAATCTCTGAAATTTTAAAAGTTGCAAATCAATACGGTATAAAAATTATCCCCCGTGGAGGTGGCGCTGATTTAACTGGTGGAGCAAAACCAATTGGCGATGGTGGTGTTGTTTTAGATTTAACTAGAATGAATAAAATTTTAGATATAGATGAGAAAAATCAAATTACTACTGTTGAAATTGGAATTTCTTGGAGTGAATTATGCGAACAATTAAGCAGAGTTGGTGTTGGATATTATACTGGCTCAACTGGTCCAGCTTCAGGATTCTCTGCAACAATTGGAGGTGGATTATCGAATAATTCTGTTGGCGGTGGAGGAGCTGCTATGTATGGAGCTGTTACGGAACAATGTGTTGGTTTGGAAGTGGTTTTACCTACTGGAGAGATAATATATACTGGAGCAAAAGCTAATTCATTTTGCGATAAATCATTTACGAGATTTGGTTTAGGTGCTGATTATTCTGGCTTATTTTTAGGAGATGTTGGAATACATGGCGTAAAGACGAAAGCTTCCTTAAAATTATATCCACTTCCTGAGTATGCGGCATTTAACACATATGAAATTAAAAAACGTGAAGATTTGTCTCCTTCGATCAGAGCTACAAAAGTAATGGTGAAATGGCAGCAAGAACATTTACCATTACATGATTTTTACTATTATCCTCAATCTTATATGAGAATATTAAAATCGAGACAAGTTAAAAAGCCTCTTATAAATGCAAAAGTTAGAGGAAGTGTTTTATTCTATACCACTGTCGCAGCCACTCAAAAACAATTAGATTACAATGTAGAAAGAATCGAAAAAATAGCAAAAGATGAAGGCTTCCGAGAATTAGGGCCAACAATCGAGGAAGGTAATTTAGGAAAGTGGTATTACGAAGAAGAAGGTCGATG
>JBHLMB010000466.1:0-3428 GCA_048938565.1 Promethearchaeota archaeon
CCAGTTTTGCATTGACCGAGTTTCAAAGGTTCCAGAAGAATTTTCACATAGATACACCCACAAGAGGGGAGAGAGATCATTTACGAAGCATGTTATTCTTATAAAGACGTCATAATATTCTGGCATTGTATTATTAATGCATGAGAGAGAAAACTCGAACACGATTTCTGGGGGATCAATTTCTTCAATATTTAACCACTTCATTTCATATCCCGTATAATTCTCGTGCATTAAAACAACCGTAATGTTATGACCACCATTTAAATGTTGAGAGATATTTATAAGCGAAAAACCAATTTCTTCTTGCCATAACTCGTTGTTTACAATTAATTGAAGAGTTCCTGGAGTAGAATTCAAGTTTAAGGCGGTAATATTGATAATTGGATTCAAATAATTGAAATAGTTATTTTCAGTACCATTGAACAAAATTAAAAGATCAACAACTTGTTTATCAAGGTTAAATACTTGCCACCCTGTAGAATTCCACGCCCCATCATCATCACGGGCATGCCATCTATAATCATAACCGGCATCATTAGCAGCAAGGTTGCTTAAAACACATATATATTCTCCTGAAAAATTGTCAGTAATCGTGTAATTTTGGGAATTGAATTCAAACTTGACTTCTTGAATCAATCCATCAATATCTAGCCACGTGCAATTAAATACATGCTCCATACCTGGCGAATAGATACTATTTAATGGTTGTATAAGATCAAAAAAGTGTGGTCGCGAGTTAATTTCAACAAAAATCGACGAATAATTTACCATTCCAGATGTATCATTAACAAAACAAGTATAGTTATATAATCCATACGAAAGCGTACCATCAGTTTCTATAAATTCAATATCCGTGTCATTTTTCCAATATCCTTGAACAATTCTTACATCATTTCTTTCAATCCAATAACTTTGATTATTACCGTCCACATCAATCGCATGCCAAGAGAGCAAGTATCCTGTAGTCCCTGCATTTTCTGTAAAATTATTTATGTTATTTATAATTGTTGGCTCGTGGTTAATAATAGTAATGAATATTGAGGAAAAATTATTAGCTCCCGATGTGTCACATACAATACAAGTATAATTGTATAGTCCTACATCGAGATATTCTGTTTCAATGAATTCTATATCCGTGTCATTCTTCCAAAAACCAACATCAACTATCTCTGAATTTCGCTCAATTGTATATGAGTAATTATTTCCGTCATTATCAAAAGAATACCACGATAAAATGTAATCTAATGTACCAATATTTAAAGTGCTATTATCCATATTTCTTATTATATGTGGTGAGTGAAGGTTAGGTAAAATAGATACAATCACAGAAGAGCCATTTATTTTTCCATAAGAATTATTAACAAAACAAGTAAAGTTGTAATAACCTGGAGATAAATATGAAAAATTTGAATAAATGATTTGAGATCCATTCCATTGTCCTTCCATTATTATAGTTTCATTTCGCTCGATCCAGAAAGAATCATATTGCAAAGAATCGTCAATAGGTGACCAAGTTATATTTTTTGAAAGATCTCCCTCGAATATTGAAAAATCTTCTTGAATATTTAAAAAATATGGTGGATCTGGGGGTTCGATTTTAAATTTAACAAGATGCATTGTTCCATAGCTATGAAAACTCCTATAGCCTGTGAGATAAACAGAATCAAGTGTATCAACTGCTATTCCAAAACAGAAATCTGATTCACTAGTTTCCCAAACTTTTGAATACTGAAAATTTCCCGAGATATCATATTTTGCATAAGCATAATTACGACCACCCATCGTAGATGCATAACATATATAGATACCGTCCAAGGAATCTATGATTATATCCTTCGGATCTAAATATCCTAATGATCGACACCATATTTCATTTCCTAAAGGATCAAATTTTACTAGAACAGATGTACCATTATTAGGATCAAAGCCTGTTAACATAATATTACCGAATGAATCTAGTTCTATTCCTGTGAAATAATCGTAATGCTCTTCATTTATCTCCCATAATACATTCCACAATTGAGTACCATTGTTGAGATATTTAGCAAGATACATGGAAGTATATTGAACCCCGAAACTACTTGTATGCCCGCCTATGAAGAAATTATCTTCAGAATCAAATTCTATATCACCGCAATATTCATAATTTTGTCCACCCCATGTTTCATTCCAAAGTTGATTGCCATTCGAATCATATTTTATTATACACGCATCCTCTTCCCCAACAGCATCATATTCAGTATAACCCCCAATATAAACATAATCTTGAGAATCTATAGCGAGTGCAAGGCACCTAGTTTGACCAGATCCTATCCAAGTTCGATTCCATTGATATATACCCTCACTATTGTATTTAATCAATACCATTCCTGACTCTATACTAATTACTCCCGCAACATAAACATTATTCAATGAGTCTACTGCTACATGCAACCCTGCTGCATAAGGATCAGCATGCCAAGTACGATTGAAGATTTGATTTCCAGAACTGTCATATTTTACTAATAACAAATCTGAAACTGAGTCTCCTGTAACATAAATATATCCTAGATTATCAATTGCTACATCTTTACCTTCATACCAATAAGGTGGTTCTGGCTCAATATATTCTACAACCCAATCGATTGTGGCGTTTTCCCCTGAGAACTTTAATGGATATTGAAAATCTTCGGATGTTATTTCTTCATCCAAATCATTAACATAAAAAGTGGCTAAAACAGCCAGAAAAAGTAATATAAGCAATCCCAAGTATGATTTTTCTTTCTTCATTATTTTGCAATACCTGATTTTTATCTGATGTTATAATTTTGATTATATTTTATTTAAAAGTTTCCTGAATCAGATCTTTATAAGCAAAAAAAGATCGGATTTTTTGTTTAAATAATACAGAAGGAATTATAATTATATGTGAAGATATATATATTTTTAAAGATAAAATAAAAACTATAAGATAAAAACCGTTAAATTGATTTTAATGAAAAATCCTAACTTCAAACTTATTTTCATTTTGTTGATAATTTGCATTGCTATATTACCTTTATTTTCTTATAATAACTATTATAATGAACATCAATATGATAGAGACGATCCTTCCTGCAAAATTTCAAATCTGGAAGACGATTGGAACATTCTATGGGGGGGCAGTAGAGACGACTTTTGTACCGATATGGTCATTGATACAAATAATAACATTTATATGGCTGGTTATGGCGCAAGTTTTGGTATCAATCAATACGATGATGATGCTTACCTCGTGAAGTTTAACAATTCTGGTGGTTTTCAATGGGAAGCTATTTGGGGTTATGATGGACAACAAGATTTTTTTTTTGATATTTTCTTTTTATAAATTAATTTTATTATGTCCTCGAGGTTTTCGGTGAACTCCTCGAGACAAGTTCATATGTTAATTATAATCTTAACAAGCGACT
>JBHLMB010000467.1:0-3416 GCA_048938565.1 Promethearchaeota archaeon
CACATCGGGGACCAAAGATCAGCGGTTCGCGTTCAATCCTTGTCCACGCCGCGGACACCGGAGATGATTGGCATCTTCAGATTGGCCCCGAAGCCGTTGTAACCTCTCGCCGTGGCGGCTCTGCTGACTGCACGATCACAGCAGCCGCCGGCGACCTGTACCTATTGCTATGGAACCGTCGGAGCGATGCGGGCGTCAGTGTTGACGGTGATAGAGATCTCCTTGCACTGTGGCGGGAGGGTGTCCAGATCCGTTGGAGGTAGCTTCGCCTGAGTATATTCGCGCAGGTTTACATGTAAAAAATTTTACCTGTAAGAGTCGCAGATACTGTAAATATCCAGAAAAGGCGAAAGATATTTTTCAAACAAGTTCGTATGCGGACTCTGCGGCCGGACTGACGTTCAGGAGAAAAATTTGATTTGGAGAGGAAAATAACATGGCCAAAGTGACCTTACCCCCTGACAGGTATATGTATCCCCGGCCGACACTCTTGGTCGGTGCCAACGTTGACGACAAACCGAACTTTATGACTGTCGGCGGCGGCGGTGTGGTAAACGGCAAGCCTCCCATGATTGGGGTTCCGATACAGCACCGACACTACACTCTCAAAGGTATCCGCCAAAATATGTGGTCTCTATCGCAAATCTATTTGCAATCGCTTCAAAAGGTAAGATACGTTCCGTTATAATCGATATTTCAGCTAATATGGATATTGGTCAATATTACGACGCAGCAGGAGTACCTTATACTATAGTAAACGACCAAAAAGCAATTTCAGGGCTTGTTGGAGCTGATGTCGTTCTGCGTTCACTAATTGGAGGTAATATACGTGTTCAATATTGATTCTTTCCTACCCGATCCAGAAAAAATCCATGACATAGTAATTCTAGGAGGAGGCCCAACGGCTTTAGGTTGTGCGATTTACGCTGCTCGTTTTGCAATGGATCTACTGGTAATAGGAAAAACTTTTGGAGGATTAATTGCCTCAACTCACCTAGTTGAAAATTATCCTGGCATTACTTCCGTGAGTGGACCAGAGCTGATGGAAATGTTTCGAGATCACATGAATTCTCTTAGCATACCTTATATTACAGATGAAATTACCACTATTAAAAGAGAAGGAGATTTTTTTTTATTAAAATCGTTTTTTGGGTCGTTCAAGGCACGTACTGTTGTAGTTGCTACTGGTTCAGAGAAAAAAAAGTTAAACATTCCAGGAGAAGAAGAATTCACGGGAAAGGGGGTGTCTTATTGTGCTACTTGTGATGGTATGTTTTTCAAGGATAAAATCTTAATAGTAATCGGCGGGAGCGATTCTGCTGCTAAAGAAGCTTTATTTCTTTCTCAACATGCCAAAAAGGTATATATCGTGTACAGAGGAGAGGAAATTAGAGCGGAACCCATAAATAAAAAGCGTGTAGATGAAAACGATAAAATAGAAGTAATTTATAAAACCAATGTGAAAGAAATTAAAGGAGATACTAGCGTACATTCCGTTATTTTTGAAAATGGTAAGGAATTTTATGTAGATGGTTTATTTATAGAAGTTGGATCCATTCCAAAGTCTCAATTAGTTGTGGACATTGGCGTGAAACTAAATCAAAGTGGTGAAATCATCATTAATCGAAATTCTGAAACAAATATTAAAGGGATATACGCAGCAGGAGATGTGGCAGACTCTCCCTTTAAACAAGCAATCACGGGCGTTGCTGAAGGTGTCGTTGCAGCTTATTCAGCATTTGATTATTTAAAACAAAAAAGCATTGAATATTGAAGATTTTATGTCTTTTTAAATTTTCACCGATTTATTAATCATCTAAAGATTTTAAATCAAAAGTTGGTGTCCACATTGTGCCATCTTCTCTCATATATTTGTCTATTACTCCAATGCACTTTCTAGAACCACATTTACAAGGAAAACTCCATCTTTGATCCCATTCTCCGGGATTTTCGTCATTTCGAACGGTATTATAACTTATAGTCAATTCTTCTCCTTGAGTGACTGGACGAGTAGTCATTACATTCAGATCGTTATCAATGATGCAATTTGGATCACAAGAATGATTGATATAACGAGCATCTGTTTTAATAACCATCCATTGCTGGAAAGATATCCAAATTACGTAACATACTTCCTCATATGAAATTTCTTCCCATGGTACGATTAACCCCTCAAATTTTTCAACACAAGTTCCTATTTCGAGTTTATTCGTTGCTACTAAACATTTTCCATAAGAACAAGTTCTTACTTCAGAATTATTATTCAATAAAGTCATCTAATTGCTTTTATAGTTATAAGATGAGGATTATTTTGTTATTCTTAAACATTTTGTCCCAATTTATGGTGCCTATAAGGTCTTAAAGGTATTTTTATCAAAGAGAGTTTAAAAAAAAAATATTCTTTTAGCAATCCAAGTTATTATTTTTATGAGATATATTTAAATCGCCATATATAAGGTTTATAGCTTATCGTTTCTTCAAGAGAACACAAAAAAAAGGTTTAAAAATATGGAAAAATGAAAGAAGATTATGGAAGGAGAAGAAAAAGCACTTGCTATGGTAATTTTGATAGGTGGTAAAAGTAATCGACTTGGTACGGAGAAAGGGATTCTGGAAATTATGGGAAAGCCTTTAATCTTGTATCAAATAGAAGTAATTCAGAAGTTTAGTAAGGATATATATCTAATTGCACATTCCGAAGAACAGATTTATAACTACAAAAAGTTAGTTAATTTCCCAAAAAATATAAATTTTATTATTGATGATAGAGAATTATTTTCTTATCCTAACATGTTTAAACCAATGTTAGGCGTATATTCTGGATTTAAAGAATTATCATCTTTAGGATTTAAAAAAGCTTTCTTATTTTCATGTGACATGCCTTTAATAAAACCGGAAGTCATTGAATTAATGATCTCTCATTCAGTAGAATATGAATGTGTTATTCCAAAATGGGAAAATGGATTTATAGAGTACTTTTTTGCCATATATCCCGTTGATAAGGGATTTAAAAGGGCAAAACAAATTTTAACAACAAAAAATTATGGATTGGTTAATTTTATTGACAAAAATTGGATTATCAATTACATTTCTGTTGAGAAAGATATTAAACCAATAGATCAAAATTTCATTTCTTTGATGAATATAAACGGACCAATTGATATCTACAAAATAATTAATTTATTCCAAAATTAAAACTTAGGAGAATTCACATCGCATGGCCCCAAATATTCCCCTTCTTACATGTATTTTTATCATTTTTATTATTATTCTCATTAGTTACGCTAAAAAAGGGGCTGATTTCGTTGCGATATCTTTATTTGGATGTTTTTTAGCTGCAACGATAACTGCTTATTTTTCAGCAACGGAATTTCCAGAATTTGTGGATACCATCGAATTTGAAGCGATAATCGTTA
>JBHLMB010000468.1:0-3414 GCA_048938565.1 Promethearchaeota archaeon
CGAGCTTGGTAGTGGAATTAATCAGGATGTTGAAGCTCTTGATGATGATTCACTTCCAGGAAACCCTTTGTATTCCTATGATGCTTCTCTAGGATCAATTGAGGATGATTACAAAAATTATGGTCCTCCTAATAATATTATTCTTCCTAAAACAATGGGAGAAGATTACGACGCTAAGGATCTGCCCAAAATGTATCCAAAATTATTTCAAATCTTTGGTAAAATAGATCCATTGAGAGAATGAACTAAATTAAGTATTTTGTATGTAAGAAAAGAAATATATAATAAAGAAATCTCTAGTTTTATATTTTCAAACTTTTTGGTAGTTAACGCCAGGCTTTAATCCGGAGATAGAAAATCCCCGTTCTCCTTCAATTAAATTTTCGAGAGTTTCTTTTTCAAGGTGAGCGTAAAAAACTGGTTGAAGAAAATCATCTTCTACTTTAATCTCGCGTGTCAACTTTTCTCTAAATAAAGAATTGTTTATAACCAATTCAGTTAATGGTGTACCTTTTACCAAGCGATAGTAAAATCCAATCCCAACTTGATCGGGACAATATTTTTTGAAAAAGTTAAGCCCTTTTTTCGTGGAATCAAGAGATTCTCCCGGATATCCCGTCATTAAATCGATTGCTAAACGAATGTTGAATTTTTTGCAATAATTAATGATATTTTTCAAATCCTGATATGAATAGCTATTTAACGCCTGCAAGCGCTTGTCAGTATCCACGGAAAGCGTGATGAGATAGGCGTTTGTCTTTCCTAGCAATCGAAACAAGTCCTCGTTGTAAGGTGTTGGTTTCATGTATAAAATCCATTTTAAAGGAATATTGCTTTTTTTTAAGGCCAGGCAAAAATCAATTGAGAAAGATAAGTCGTTGTTAAACTCACTATCACATAAGTGAAAGTGATCATACCCTTGCTCAACTAAAAATCTCAATTCTTCGATGATGCTCTCTATCTTCCTGAAAAAAAATGGTTTGCCTGCCTCGATACAGTAAGGACATTTATTCATACAACCGAAATGAGTTTGAAATCCAATCACTCCGCTTTCCTTTACATAATGGGAATAATTAAAATCCGTTCCTCGACGATGGATGATGTTCGCTTCTGGACCGTGTTGCCACCCGTTTATAATTCTACTCATTAAAGAATTTTTTTGCCACGAGTCTAGAAATAATTGAAAAGCAATATCTCCAGGTCCCACGATACCGTAATCCGCCTCTAAATAGTTCAAAATTTCCTCTGGCATTGCTGAAAAACCTGTTCCCCCTATTATAATTGGGATGTCATAATCCTTAACACATTGTACTAATTTTTTTATTTCAGCTAAGTAGAATTCGTTGTTAAAGTAAATACTAGAATCAATGTTGCGTATTGTAAATCCCACGATATCGTATTTCTTTTTAGTTAAGGATGAACGAATTTCCTTTTCTGGAGCGGAAGTAAAACACAAATCTAGTATTTTAACATAGTGTTGGTGCTTTTGTAAGAATGATTTTAAGTATTCCAAGCCAATTGGAATAACCGGGGGGGTTTTCATCCTATTTGGATTTATTAATAGTATTTTCAAACCCATATTCCATATTAATTCTATAAATAGATAATAATTTTACTCTTGTAGATAAACTTTTTAGGTTCCTCAAATTAAAAGATAAATGATATGAAAAAAATCTTAGCTATAATGGGTAGCCCTCGAAAAAACGGAAACACTCACTTGATCCTTTCAAGAATATTGGATGAGGCAATTAAAAAAGGTTCGGAAGGAGAAATATTATTTTTAGGCGATTTAAGTATTAAAGAATGCGATGGATGCCTTGCTTGTTGGAATGGAAACGATTGTAGCAAGAACGACGATATGAACGATATTTATGAAAAGATTTCTAACAACAATATATTTTTGTTTGGAACTCCTGTTTATTGGTACGGTCCAACTGCTCTAATGAAAGCTTTTTTGGATCGTTTTGTATATTTTAATTGTCCTGAAAACCGGAAAAAGATATCGGGAAAATCAGCAATATTAGTAGTGCCATTTGAAGAAGAATCACCTGACACTGCAGTACCTCTAATTGTTATGTTTGAGAAAAGCTTCAAGTATTTAGAAATGAATCTGATTGATAAATTAATAGTTCCTGGAGTTTATAATAAAGGAGATGTTTTGAAAAAAGAGGATATTCTTGATCAAGCGACTAAAATTGGTAGAAAGCTTGTTTAATTTTATTTAATATTGGTTATGGCCTTGAAAATGTTCCAATTTTTGTTGAACTCCATCACTGAAATCAAACCTCACAGCATGAAAATTATATATTAGGTCGTCTATTTTCTTCCGCTCCTCTGTATAATTGTAATGAATATCTCTTTTCAGTCCATTGAGAATTTGTCTTACTAGTCTTTCTACTTCTTCTTTCATTTTCTCTTCGGGAAAAACAAGGGGTAATGCGTGAATGGTGGTTAATTGTATGCTACTCGTGTTATTAAGAATACCCTTTGCGAGATAATTATATAAAGAGCTATTTAGCAATCCTAAGAAATATTCAATTGATAAAGTCGGATTTTTGACGATAAATCCGATCGCCTTATTTGAATCCCAATAACATCCTTTTGGCATGTACCTCGCAGCTAAGATAGAGCTTACACCACTTATTACAATGCCTTCTTCTTCAAAGGGTACATTGTTAGGAATATCATATATCTTGACTGAAGAGGGATTCCAATCTAAGGCTTCCATGATTGGTCTAAAATATTGGTCTGCACCGCCTCGTTTCAGATAGGGTTTCCAATCATTTGAATTAAGAGCATTTTTTGTTATTATTTTGTATTCTCCGCCTTCAATTTGGCTTTTTTCGTTTCGTTTCTTAAAGATTTCCGCAAGATGTGTTCCTTCAATAGCAGCAATGTATCTCTTATTATCGTGAGTGTGCATTCCTATAAAACCCTTGAGATATTCGCTTAATTTAGATGCCTTGCGAAACATGTGAAGAATTTCTGGTTCTACATCTGAAAAAAATAGATTGGAAGGTAGTAATTCATACATTTCCTGCTTATATTCGTGTATAATGGGCGGATCGTGATAATCCGATTCCTTTTTCACCCTTGGAATAATTTTCATTACATTCTCCTTTCTCTGAATGTCATTTTCTTCACCAGTGCATTTAGTAAGTATCATTATTACCGGGCTTGTGCTGACATTTTGATTGGCAAATAAATTTTTAGGAGCAAGTAGGATCTCGTTAATCAAACAATTATCCAAGATAAACCTTCTCAATTTAGCGTGAGTTCTTAGGGTTAAAAAAGAATCACTAGTGATGAATCCTAATTTCCCTCCTTCCTTTAACCTCCAGATCCCATTCAAGATGAACATGGCATAAGTCTCGTGGGCGTTTATTTTTCCGTAAATCTTTTTAAGTTTTTTCC
>JBHLMB010000469.1:0-3402 GCA_048938565.1 Promethearchaeota archaeon
TGTATTGGAAATACGAACGACGAAAATATCTACGATACGGGAGATATTAAACATCTTAGGGAATCAAGGGAAAAATCCTTAGTTCGAGCTTTAGATCTCAAGAAATCAAGTGAAATGGAGAATTTAATAAAGGAAGCAAAAGAACAAAACGATTCTATCGGCGGAATTATCAAATGTATTGTTCTAAATCTGCCTGAAGGTGTAGGAGGACCAATGTTCAATAGCATCGAATCAAACTTGGCTAAGGCTATTTTCTCAATTCCCGCTGTGAAGGGTATTGAGTTTGGAGCGGGATTTAAGGCGGCAACTATGAAAGGTTCTGACCACAATGATCCCTGGATAATTAAAGAGGAGAAAATAAAGACTTCCAAAAACGATTCCGGAGGAATAATTGGAGGGATTTCCATCGGAACGCCTATAGAATTTAATGTAGCATTTAAACCAACACCAACCATCGGAAAAATTCAGAAAACAATAAATCTCAATACGATGAAACACGTTGAAGTCAAATTTGAAGGCAGGCACGATCCTTGCATAGTTCCTCGAGCTGTTGTTGTAGTCGAAGCAATGACCGCAATAGTTTTATTAGACTTTATGATAACGGAGGGAAAGATTCCCTCGGTTTTAAAATCCTGAAAACTTCCAGAATTTCCTGATTTTAACAAAATATTTTTAGATAATTTTAAAATGATCCTGAGTATATTAAATAATAACAATAAAAAATGGGAAAAAAAAATGAGTAAAAAGATCGACACAAGCGGTCAATTTATTGAGTTTTATAAGAAGAAAGGCGATTACTTGGTTGAGCTCTCAAATAACCATTTCATGAACAAGGAATACAAGAAATGCTTGGAACTTCTCAGTCAAGCTTATGCAATGTACGATAAAGGAGGTGCAAGCGAGCTCGCGGAGCAAACTAAAACAAGATTTAGTGAGATTAAAGCTAAACACTTTGGTAAATAATTAATTTTCCATATTCCTTAATTTTAAAAGGATTTTTTCTATGTGTGAACCTTTCCAATAAACTTTTTTACATTGCTCATTTGTGCATAAGTAAAAATCATCAAATGTCTGATATGTATCAGGTTTAACTAAATGCTTTACTTGACTTTTTTTTTCAATCTTTTTAAGTAAAGAATTACACGCAGAACATCTAGCATTTTTTATTGAAAAATCGAGCGTTAAATTTAATACATTTTTTATGAAGATTAAATTTTTGTAAGGATCAATCTCATCCAAGTATAAACTACTTGATCCTGCTATTTTATGAAATGCTAAGTCTCTCGTCAAGATAATCCTATTGTTTTTTAGGGCGAATTCTAGTAATTTAGAATCTGGAGCTGAATTTTCAATGTCTTCGGCATACACGGCATCAAATCCAAAGATTCTCAATAAACGAGCTAACTTACCTACCATTGCATCGCATAAAAAAGCAGGAACCTTGTTCATAAATTCCACTTTTTTTAAGAAGTTATTATTAGAAATACTCCAAAAGATATAACAATAATGAATGCATAAAACATCAGGATTGAAATAGCATTGATGATTACTAACTAGTATGGGATTAAATACAAAAGAATTGCTAAGTAAGGCAGTTAATTTCCACGGTCACGCTTGTCCTGGCCTTTTAATTGGCGTTTTAGCTTCCAAATATGTGCTTGAAAATGGAAACGATTTTTCCTTAGACGAAGAACTCGTTGCTATTGTTGAAAACGATAATTGTAGTGTTGATGCTCTTCAAGCGTTATTAGGTACAACATTTGGAAAGGGGAATCTAATTTTTCGAGATTATGGTAAAAATAATTATTCTATCTACAATCGAACAAACAAAAAAGCTGTAAAATTGAGCGTTAAGAAGAGTGTTTTTGGAGATAAAGTGCTAACCAGAGAAGAAAAAATGAAAAAATTGCTTGAATCTAATCCCGAAGACCTATTTGAGATAAAGATGCTAAGTGATAATCCTCCTGAAAAAGCCCAAATACACGAATCAGTACCATGCGATAATTGTGGAGAGCCTACAATGAGTACAAGGATAAGAAATCTTAAAGAAAAAAGGTTTTGTATTCCTTGTTACGAGCAACTAAGAACCTGACAAATAAATGAGAATGTATTTAGTGTTAAATTATTATTTGTGTTATATTCTGTATGAAAAGTGGACTCAATACTAAAGTTAAAAATTCATATTTATTTTGAAAAGTAGAATGATAAACTTTTTAAGTATAAGGCATTTAACCAAGGCCGAAATTTTTTAAACTCTTCTTTAATTACTTAAATTAATTTAATTTTAGATGTAACCCTTGACTATTACCACCTAAATATGATCATTCGAGAGTTTTCTGAAAAAGATATTGATGAAATTACATTTTTAATGAAAAAGCTATGCTTGCTTAAAGGGCAAGATTTCAACGAAAGTCGTTGGAGAGACAGCGTTGAAAACAGGATGAAAAAAGACGCAGATTTAAAGATCGTTATTGCGTTTAACAAAGATACAGAAGAAGTGCTTGGCATGGCACAATTTTCAGTTAGAGATACTGAAAAAGGTTTTCGAATAGGTATAATATCAAATATTATCGTGAAAGAAGAAAAAAGAAGAGAAGGGATAGGAGAGAGTTTAATGCGCAAGGGAATAGAATATTTTAAAAAAAATCACATTAATTCCGTGAGATTAGCATTAAAAACAACCATGGATAATGCTGCGAAAAAATTATTTATCAAACTTGGATTTGAGCCTATTTTTATGGTATACGAACTAAAACTGTAATGAAAATATAATTAAGGAATCACTTCATATTAAAATCAGAGGATTTAACAATGATTAGAGAAATTAAAAAGGGAAATACTGTAGTCGTGAGGGGAGCTACTCGTGTTAAGTTATTAGAAGGAGAATTAGAAATTCTTGGGAAAGAAGTTCTTCCCAAGAAAGAAGAGGATTCTCAAGATCAATCTGAACTTAGCGAAGGAGTAGTAATAGTTCCAAGCGCTTTATCCTTTCCATTGTACGCAATAAAGAATTCTAAATTAGAAATCTTTACAAGCAACGACAACAACATTGAACTCGTTAGCGAACATTCAATACCCATTGAATGGAGAAAAATCAAGGACGATCTTGTTGAACAAATCAAAAACCATGAAGGAAATGTTCCATTAAAAATAATGGTATTGGGAATCAGTAGTGGTAAAACAACCTTGATAAAATATCTCGCCAATAATTTCATAAAAGAAAATATATTAGGAGGGTATTTAGACAGTGATTTAGGACAACAAATTTTACTTCCAACTACTCTTATGATTGGTCTAATCGATAAACCTTTTTTGAGTCTAAAGCAAATTGAAGAAGATAAAAGGCATTTTGTTGGAGCAACTTTTCCAAAAGGAAACCTCAAGTTTATCGTGTCTCATTAT
>JBHLMB010000470.1:0-3399 GCA_048938565.1 Promethearchaeota archaeon
AAAATCCTAAATAAAATTCAATAGAACTTGATATTAAAATTAATCTTACAATAATCAATGTAATTGCTGTTAATGGAAGTGCGGCATCTAATAGAGCTCCTATCGTAAATGAAATCCAAGCTATTAACAAAAATATTCCTTTCCATTTAATTTCTGGATCATCAACTTTCATTGATTTAACAGAAAAGAACACACCAGTACATAAAAATATGATTATTGCTGTAAAAACGAAAATTAATTGAATTATAGAATGAGTAGAATCAAAAATATCCTCAATTGTTCCTACCAGTTTAGTATCTATAAACAAAGAAAAAAGAAGGAATATTTCCCAGACTATAAAGAATACTACGATAACTAGAAAAAAATTCTTTTTTAAATTAGGATTAATAATATGGCAAAATGAATATATCCAACAAATTAAAGCAAATGGGATAAACACATTTGCTATGAATAAATATTGAAATGCACTCAATTTGTAATTGAAAAAACCATATGTAATGAATTGTACTGCAACACCCCACCAGGCAGAAGACATAAAAATCCAAGTGAAACCAACAGTTATAAGTTCGCTTCGGGATCGTGAAATAGCCTTTGTAATAATTCGAACTCCAATTATCATTGCAATTACCACCCAAATTAGACCGAAACTCCCCTCTAAAATCTGTAATTCAGTTAATGCCATTAAATCACTTAACTTTGTTATTAAATATTAAATTGAACATGGAATTAAGATTATATAAATCTTCTTTAAAATAAATTATTAATATGATCTTAAGCAATATTTTCAATTCTATTACTAAACATACCAGTCATTTAATCGCTCATCCAAGTAATTTTTTTAGAAATAATTATTAACTCTATTAAATTAACTGAAATAAATATAATGTGTTAATCTAACTTTTGTAAAAAACAATAAGAAAAGGGATAAATTTATGGAAATGAAAGAAGTATGGCTAATTGACTATGCAAGGACTGCTTTTTCACGCTCCAGACCAAAACAACCTGAAAGGGATGTTTTTGGTGAAATAAGAGGTGATGAATTGCTCGCAGAATTATTAATGAAATTTTTCGATGAGAAATTGGCAAATAAGGGAATAGAAAAAAGTGATATTGAAGAAGTTTCTATAGGTATTGCTGCGGGAGTGCTTGAAAATTGGACTTATGGTGGGCGACTTCCTATTTTTTTAGCTGGTTTTCCAGTAAAAGTTCCGGCATTTTCAATAGATCGACAATGTGGCTCTGCTGGATCTGGTATGCATGTAGGGATAATGGAGATTATGACCGGTAATAGTAAATGCGTATTAGCAACCGGTTTTGAGCATATGACACGTGTTCGAGGTAAAGGGACAGTTCCTAACTTAAAATTGAGTAATAAAAATAGTAAATATTATCGTCCTGAATTAGACTTACCTACAACATTTAATATGCTTCAAACAGCTCAAAAATTATATGAAGAAGAAGTACCAACATTTACTAAAGAAGATTTAGATAAATTTGGTGTGCGAAGTCATAATTTAACAGTCAAAAATCATGAGGCAGGATGGTTTAAAGGTGAAATAATTCCTATTGAAGGACATATAGAAGGAAATATTAATGAACCAATGATGGTAGATAGAGATATGAACGCGAGGAAATCAAATTTAGAAACAGTTTCGAAACTTCCCAGATTGTCTACTCCATTCTATTTAAAGAAAAATGGAGGTAAAGAAGGTTATATTAAAAGGGAGGGTACAGCAGAAGGAGTTATAACTGTTGGAACCTCATCTCCTTTAAATGCTGGTGCTACAGCTGCTGTTCTTATGGAAGCGGAGGAAGCAAAAAAAAGAGGAATCGAACCGATGGCAAGAATTATTTCAATGGGATGGGCAGGAGTTGATCCAACTACTATGGGTCGCGGGCCTGTTCCTGCAACTCGTAAAGCGTTAAATTATGCAAATTTAGCTGCTGAAGATATTGATTTTTGGGAGATTAATGAAGCATTTTGTATCGTTACATTGAATTGTATAGACAAATTTAAGATTCCAGAAGAAAAAGTTAATATAAAAGGTGGTTCGACTGCCATCGGTCATCCGTTGGGTTCAACTATGATAAGACTTACAGGGACCTTAGCGAGAATTTTGAAGGAAAAAGGAGCTAAATATGGTGTCGCTAATGCCTGTGTAGGTGGCGGTCAAGGGGTTGCAACTATAATAGAAAATATTGATGTATAACTTAAACGTGTGTACTCTTTAGATTAGATTTATTTTTTTACTTTTTTTTTAAATGAACTTTTCTCTAAATTACAAGAAATTTTTTGAGTTCATAAAAAATAAAATATTTTAATTTTATATATTATTTGATGTATAAGAATAAGAAAGTGCGTAAATCGAAATGAGTGAGAATTTCAAATGGGATTTTCCTTACCCTTCTCAGAGAATGCCCATTCTTGCAAATAATATCGTAGCAACATCACAGCCATTAGCTGCTCAGGCAGGACTTCGTATGCTTTTAAAAGGAGGGAATGCTGTTGATGCGGCTATAGCAACTGCAATTACTCTTTCAGTTGTAGAACCAACTATGAATGGAATAGGAAGTGATGCTTTTGCAATTTTATGGGATGGTAAAAAGCTTGTAGGGTTAAATGCATCAGGAAGATCTCCCGCAGTATGGACTCCGGAGTATTTCTCATGTTATAAAAAAATGCCTTTTTTAGGTTGGGATGCAGTAACAGTCCCTGGAGCTGTTTCTGCATGGGTTGAATTATGGAAAAAATATGGTTCTCTAGAATTTAAAGATTTATTTGAGCCTGCTATTCGAATTGCAAGAGATGGTTATTTAGTTCCCCCCATAACAGCCAAAGTATGGAGTACGTTAACAGGGCAATATAAGAAATTTCCTGAATGGATAAAGACTTTTACTATTAGGGGTAAAGCTCCCCAATCAGGACAATTATTCAAATGTCCTGATCAAGCAGACACCTTGGAATTGATTGCTGAAACAGAGGGAGAAGCATTTTATAAAGGTGAACTTGCTCAAAAAATAATAAAATATGCTGAAAATACTGGAGGCGCTATGACCATTGATGATTTAAAAAATCATAAACCAGAGTGGGTTGTCCCTCTTGAAATAGAATATAAAGGTGTAAATTTGCATGAAATACCTCCAAATGGGCAAGGAATAACAGCGCTTATAATGTTAGGAATTCTAAAAAATTTTGATATTAGTTCTTACCATCCTGATTCTATTGAATCTTTACATCTTCAAATCGAAACTATGAAACTTGCATTTAGAGACGCCCATCGATATATCTCCGATCCCTCTACATTAGAATTCGATCCTAAATACTTACTCAATCCAGAATACTTAAATGCTCGCTCTAAGCTTATAAATCTTAAAAAAGCTGTTGATTTTAAACATGGC
>JBHLMB010000471.1:0-3385 GCA_048938565.1 Promethearchaeota archaeon
CTGAACAACTATTTGAGCAAAATGAATTCCAATTCCTCTTATTTGAGTTAATGCATATTCTACTTTTGAGCTTCCAACTACCTGAGCTCGAAGTTTTCGGAAAAATACTTTTTCCCTGAAATCTTTAGGTCGTATCGCATTAACTGAATTATTCGCTGAACCATCCATATTAATATTATTAATGGAAAACCAACCATAAATTTTTATCCTTGTAAAGTGTTAGTCATGCTCCAAATTTTTAAAAAATTCAAATAGTATCACATATAATCTTCTATATAGCACATTTACTTAAATAGAAAGAAAAAAGAGAAGCCATGCTTGACATTGAATTATTTCGAACAAATCTTGAGAAAATTATTGATTCAGAAAGGAAACGGTTTAAGGATCCTTTAGACGCTAAAAAAACTGCAGAATACGACGAAAAGTGGAGAAAAGCCATTTCGGACTTGCAAAAGTTGCGACAAGAAAAAAACCAGATGAACCAACAGATGAAAAAATTTAAAAAAAACAACGAAATGGAAAAGTTCGAAGAAGCAAAAATTGCATCGAAGGAAATTAAAACAAAAATAGAAAAGCTTGAAAAAGAAGAAAAAGAACTGCTAGAAAAAAGAAACGATTATCGATACAAGGTAGGAAATATCTTACACAATACGGTGCCTATTGCGAAAGACGAGGAAGGAAATAAAGTCGAAAGGACATTCGGAGCACATCCAAAATTTAATTTCAAACCACTTAATCATGTTGATCTCATCGAAATCACCGGAGGTGCAGACACGAAAAAAGCAGCAGAGATTGCAGGGTCGAGATTTTATTATCTTCGAGGTGACTTGGTAATGCTCAATCTCGCTCTCCTAAATTTTGCATTGGATATTTTACGGGAAAAAGATTTCGTTCCAATGTGGACGCCTTTTTTCATCAAGCACGAAATCATTAAAGCAGCAGCAGAATTGGCAGATTTTGAAGAAACGCTTTACAAGATACAAGACGAAGATTTATACATGATCGCAACTTCAGAACAAACATTAGCAGCGTTTCATTACGACGAGATTCTAGATCCTGAAGTGCTTCCAATTAAATACGCAGGCGTGTCGTCCTGCTTCAGGAGGGAAGCAGGCTCTCATGGAAAAGATACTTTAGGGATTTTCAGGATTCACCAATTCGAAAAAATCGAACAATTCATTTTCTGCAAACCAGAAGATTCGTGGAAATTTCACGAAGAACTCATATCAAACGCCGAGGAAATCTACAAGCAATTGGAACTCCCATACAGGATAGTAAATATCGCATCTGGAGATCTTAACGATAACGCCGCAAAGAAATACGACTTAGAAGCGTGGTTTCCCGCATCCAATACTTATCGAGAGCTTGTTTCTTGTAGCAACTGCTTGGATTATCAGGCAAGAAAGCTCAAGATCCGAATGGGAAAGGTAGGGGACGCAACTGAAAAGCGAATCGTCCACACTTTAAATTCAACTGCTATCGCAACAGAACGAACCATTTGTAGCATTTTGGAAAATTATCAAAATGAGGATCGTTCAATCTCCATTCCAAAAGCGCTTCAGAAATACATGAACGGCAAAAAGGTTATAAGCCCAGTTAAATGATCAAATAATAAGAAAAAGGACAAAAGAATTCATATGGTAGAAATTGCGTTAGAAGAATTTGAGGAATATTACAACAATAAAGTCGATCAAAAATACGCAAAAATCAAAAAAGCTGTAAAAAAATTAATGCTTGATTTAGAAGCGAGCTTGGTCGAAATAAAAAATAGCGTGGATCGATTTCAAGAGGCGGCAGGAGAGCTAGGTAATAAGCAGATGCGTTCCTTAAACATGTTTATGGATAGGATTAACAAACACCTCGACGAGATCGAAATCCCGAACGATAACGAGATAACTTACGAAAATATCACGAATTTAGCTAATGAAATTAAAAAATTATTTACGATAATAAACGATGTTGCCAGAAAGTCACTTCCAAAATTTCAAAGTGAAGTTCAACCTCAGATCAAGGAATTAAACTACTTAACGCGAAGGTTACAGAAGCGACTTGCTATTTTCAACCAATTCATTCAAAAGAAATATGGTAACATAAAAAACGCTGAAGAGCTCGTAAAAAGAAAGCTACCGAAATTCTTTACTCTTAAAGAAAATATTGAAAACTCCAAGAACGACTTAACCGAATTCGAGCAGGAATTTGAAAAAAGAAAAGAAGATCAATCTGAATTTACTGCCGAACTAATGAAGCTCGAAAAAAGCGATCGATTTAAAAACCTTGAAATCCTTAAAGACGAATTATTCAAGCACAAGATTAAAATCAACGATGAATTGAGTTTTAAAAAGGCCTTAAAAAAAATGAAAGTTGAGCTAGAAAAAAACAGCATATCCGTACCAGGTCTTGATTTAAATTACTTGAAAGAATTTCTAAAAAATCCTATCAAAACCTTATCTGATGATAATACATCTAGCATGGAAAAATTTTCAGAGTTATTAGTTAAATTACGACACGCGTTGGAGGAAAATAAATTAAACCTAAAGTCAGACAAAAAGGATAAGACAATAGAACACATCAACAAGATATTTGAAGAAAAAGCCTTACATAAAGACATCGAAAAAGTCAAGGAATTAAAATCTAAGATTGTTGATATGAAGAAATTAATAGATGAAGAAGGTATCTCAGAAAAATTAGACGAGATAAAAAATAAAATTTCATTAAATACTATAAAACTCGAACATCTTGAAAACGACATGGAAAAGAAAAATAACGATTTCACCAGGTATTTAAGCACCTTGAAGAAAGAAAGGGAAGAATTCCAAAAATTAGTGAATCAAGAGATTGAGGAAAACATAAAAATTAAAATAGAATTTACATTCTAATCTTTTCTCTGCACTACACGAAACTTTCGATTATCACTTCTATCTATTTTTTGCAGAGAAAATTTGAGGTTATTTTTAAGAAACTTATAAGATTTTTTATCCGTCAGGTTTAGAATTTTCAAGTATTCATATGCCATTATCAAGTCTTCTTTGGTATCAACATCAAAGCTTGCCCTAAAAGAATCGTATATTGCAATATCTTCAACACCTTTAGTTCTCGCATTGTTAAAAAGCGTAATCAAAGAAGGAGTATGGGGATCTGAAAAGGAAGGCGCCACGAGTGTTGGAGGATTTCTTGCTAATATAGATATACCAGCAGATTTTATTGCAGGACATACGACTAGTCGATTTTTTTTCACGAGTTTGTATATATCATAAAAATTATTTCTAGAAATCAAGATAAGATCTAAAAATGCTATGACCGTAGCGTCAGCGTTAAATTTCTCTATTGCAATATCATTCATCATATTTATGGTATCGTCAAAAATATGAAAGGATGGATCCGTAAC
>JBHLMB010000016.1:0-13678 GCA_048938565.1 Promethearchaeota archaeon
AGTTATCCAACGAGATATTAGGAATGCGAAAGCTCAACAACTCCTCAAGCAACTTCTCGCCATAGAACAAGAAACTAACGAGGAACTAAAGAAGTTGAACTTGAAGACTATGAAATACTATAGAGAGCATAGACATCTATTTCCTAACGAGTTTGAACGAGCAAAAATCATTAAAGCAGAAAAAGCCAAGAAATATTTTCAAGGCAAGGAATCAAAACGCTTGGAAAAATCCGTGGAGGCGTGAAAAAAGATGGATAAGATCACTATTTATTGTAATTGCTTGAAACCAATGAAAACGCTTTTAGACTTGGGAAATGTTCGAGTGTGCGAATGCGCTCCTTGCGATCATCGGGTCATGGTTCACTTATCAAACGGCAAGATACTTGAGAAGTTAGAGAAAGAACTTGACGAAATAAAGAACGGAAACACGTCAAGGAAAAAACCAACCAGGGAAAAGAAAGTTGACGGGAGAAAAAACAACCGTAATTACAAACCCTGTCCCAAATGTGGTAAAATGGTAGAAACAAGGGGTTTATACACTCACGAAAAATGGTGTGATGGAATGATCCCTCAAAGAAAAAGAGGACCAGGTAGGCCCCCTAAAAAGAAAAAGTTAAATCCTGATTATAGCGACATCCCAAAACACATTCTAAAACAAGTGCAAACGATCACTCACGATAACCACAGTACTGAAATCAAGGGAATAGAATACAACGAGGGGTTGAATTAAAAAATGTGCGACGAACACCACGATAGCATTGAAGTGGGGAATTTCGACATACTCCGTTTTCACGATGGAAGGTATTACAATCGGGATAATCCTCGATTCAAGCGATTAAAACGAATAAAAAGAGGTAATCTGAAAAATGCTTTTTGAGTCTAAAGCCGAAAAACCAATGAAAAATATCACTATTAACATTCCCAATCAATACGACGACGCAATTATCAAGTTAGTAGAATTAAAATTACTTCCTAGCCGCTCTGAAGGAATTAGAAGGGCGTTAGGATTGTTCTTATCTCAAGAATCGGGAAATGTAGAATCTATCGAATCATTTATTTCTGATGGTAATCCGGCGGAAACCTCTTCCTCTGGGCCAATCAATAAATTGGAATTTACAATAAATTAGAGGATAACAAAATTGGAGGAAAGAACACGAAAATGACAGTGGCAATAGAAGGGCACGAATTAAACAAGGTTGGATATGTATTGTGGTATTTTTTCCTGCTTTCTTTGTTTTCATATGTATTCGTTGCCGGAATGGCTTGTGGAACTCAAGTCCGCATTAATAAAATCATTATATTGCTCTGGATCTTAACAATCGTCATGATCACATCCTTTGGTGTTATTTCGCTATTTCCTAACAAAATCACAAAAAAAGAGGAGTTCCAAGACGAGGATCGTAACAGTTAATGTACCCGAATCGTACATCGAAGCCATCAAGAAACTAGTAGGCGAGAACGGATTATATCCGTCTAGATCCGAGCTCATAAGAGTCGCAGTGCGGGACTTTCTCCTGAAGGAATTCAAGTTAGCTAAAAAAAGGCAAGATTACGACATTACAGGCGATACGGAAGAATTCGACGATAAAAAATATGTGAGAATTCCCGTTGAAACCAAAAACGACATTGGAGAACCCATCATGGAACTAAAAACGTTTAAAATTCTTCGGGAGGCGTGAAAAAGAAATGTCAGAATCCGATGTAAACACGATAACTGAGAAAAACCCTGAGAAATCGTTTAGAATCAAATCCGATAATTCCAAGATTCTAAAATCAATAGTGGAAACCTTGGGAAACATCATTGACGAGTCAAAAATAGAAGTTTCTCCTGATGCGCTCGTGATAAAAGCAATGGATCCGTCAAGAATCTGCCTATTAAAGTTGTCGCTAGGCAAAGAATGTTTTGAGGAATACCAATGTTCTCAAAAGACATCCATAGGAATTAACTTAGACTCTTTTGACAAGGTTTTAAAACGCTCTACAAGCCAGGACCAAATAACGCTTTCTTACAACAATTCAGAAGCAAAGATCAAGATCTCAATGAAACAAGAAGAAAAAACCAGGGCAAAGAACTTCACATTGCGATTAATTTCGCTTGATGTTGAAGAGGTTCCCGTTGAAAACTTGGAATCGATCGAATACGATTCTTTCTGGACCATGGACCCTGAATTTCTCGTGGAGGCAATTAGGGGCGACACTTCAGAAACGCATAGATGATCTTCCAACCTAAATTAATTTTTTTTTATTATCATTGGAAAAACGCTGGAAAATCTCGTTCCGTATCGAAACGGGATCCAGGTCTATTCCAACCTGGTAAAACACCTGCAAACACCCAATTCCAACCCCAAAACGAGGCGGGGGACCTCGCTAAAAACCCCCCTGAATACGAAAAAAAAATACGGAAAAAACGATGATATCACCTCAAGTAAATAACACTGACCAAATTACGACCCGTAAGAAAAAAAATACAAGTCGTCAATCAAACGTGGAGAAGATCCTCGACTACTTGAAAGAGCAAAAGAAGGACATCACTATTTCAGAACTTTCAGAAGGTACGGGAATTAACATAAAAAACATATCAAGATATCTTAAACCTCTAAAAGAGAACGAAAAAATCACAATAGAAGGAAAACAAGAGGGAAAAATTCGATATAAAGTTGTTAAACTTGCTACGACTCGTAATAGGAAAATACGACTCGTAAACTTGAAAAAGTTAACCATGAACCAACGGAACAACAGAAAACGCCTAAAAAATCAAGTCCTAAAAAACAAGACTTATCGATTCTCCTGGAAAAAATCGATCGTCTCGTGGAAGAAAACTTAAACCTCAAACAATACATTAAGGCGTTAGAAACCGTGCCAATAGGAGCATTAAGAGCATTACTGCGATCTTATGCATCAAAATGGGCGATTGGAAAAGGGCGATATCCACAATCTGAAGGAATTTACGACACGATTAAAAGATGGCTTGAGAACCTAATAAAACTAGATATAAATGAGAAAGAGGCGAAAAAGGCTGAATAAGGAACCAAAGAAAGAATTAACCATCGATAACTTGAAAAAGTTAGTCATTGAAACCTATCATCGACAAGGGAAAAAAGGAAGGGGAATTTGGTACACGGGAAAATACATCGAAGTCTTAGAATGGACGATTCCCTTTTTCAAAAACTACGATATTTGGAAACTTTGGAAGGACGAAAAGCAAGCGTTAAGGGAACTTGGTTTTGGAATGAGAAAAGAAAACGGACATTACAAGCTTTTCTACAATATTGATAAGATGGTGAAGCTCAAGGTACACGGTCCAAGGCAATCATTCAATAAGGAAAAAAGAGTGTTAAATCCTTGTCCTTGTTGCGAAGAGCAAGTGGTCCATCCTCGATTGTATTATTACGAATGCTCGAATCCTGGATGTGATTTTGCGTATACTATTGATCCTTCGGATCCAAATAAAGAGAATCAAATAAAACATAGTAAAAAAAATGTAGGTGTTGTATCGTGAAATGCGTGTTTAATAAAACCTGCGATTGCTATCGTGAAAACTCCTCGACATGTCAAGCTGGAGGAGGAGATTATTGTGGAATGTACAGGAAATTAAGCGCAAAAAGTAGAAAATTAAAAAGAAGAGGATTGACCGCAAGTGTCTAAAAGCCAAGGTAAAATAACAACAGGAACTAAAGAATGGTGTGACTCAAATATTAACATCTTTTCAGGATGCAGTAATAACTGTGTCTATTGTTACGCTAAAAAGATGGCCATTCGATTTGGAAGAAAAACTAATGAAACTTGGCCAGAAATGGAACTCAATTATGAAAAATATATTAAAAACTATGGAAAGCGAAAAGGACGAATAATGTTTCCCTCTACTCACGACATAACAAAAGATACTCTTGCTTGTTGTATTCACGTGTTAAGAAAAATAGTAATGGCTGGAAACGAGGTCTTGATTACGACGAAACCAGATCCCTTTTGCGTTAAAATGATTTGTGAGACTTTAGGATCTTACAGGCCTCAAATTCAATTTCGCTTTACCATTACATCAAGAAACAATAAGGTTCTGAGAAAATGGGAACCTGGAGCACCCTTGTTCATGGACCGATTCAAAGCACTATTACATGCTTGTGTTAACATGTGGAAAACATCAATTTCCATAGAACCGTTCTTGGACCTGGATCCAATCCCCTTGATAAAAACAGTAGCATCTTTCGTTTCTGAGTCAATATGGGTGGGTAAATTAAACTATCAAAAAACCGATTTTAACACGCTTGAAAACATCCAGAAGGTAATTAATAATATTAAACAATTACCGTGCGAAATTCGAGCTAAAATACGGTTTAAAGATTCAATTAAAAATCTTTGTGAAAAAAATAATGTAGGGCTGATATAATTGCTAGAACGCCATAAATTAAAAAAATTATTTGAATTTGGAAAAAAATTAGAAACATTAGGAGTGAATGGATTAAATCAAGAAAGTTTTCTCAAAAAAATTAAAGAAATTCAAGATAAAAATACTCGATTCAACGAGAAAAAAGAATTGAGAATCAGTAAAATAGTAACAATTGTTGAAATTAGAAATAATCCTTATGTGAAAAGAAATTTTAGACCAAATGATTTAAAAGAATTACTTGTAGAAAACGGGCACGAATATATTAGATTTAAGGCTCTAGGAAATCCTTTTCATAAAAAACACTTAGAAGAAGGAGACTTCCTAAGCGCAAAATACGAGTATCAGAATTATATTCTGAAGGACAATAAAGCTATGAAAGAATTTGAGAATCTCTATGCGATGATTGATAAGCACAATAAAATAAATTGCTTGATTTGCTATTGTCCTACTCGTAATTGTCATCGCTTCTGGTTGAGAGAACTATTAATGCGAAAGAAGCGACTTGATCTAAATCTTAACCCCTTATCATCAGAAAATCAATCAATCAAAAAAATTGAGGTATGAAGTTAAAATGTGTAATATAAACGAAAGACCATTAAAAAAGAAAAATGAACATAAATTAAAAATATGGCCTGAATTTTTTAACGCAGTTTTGGATGGAACCAAGAAATTTGAAATCCGGAAGAACGATAGGAACTTCCAAGTAGGAGACAAAATCATTCTAAAAGAATGGAATCCTTCTGCAGAAAAATTTACGGGAAGATCCTTAGCAAAATGGATTAATTTTATCGTTCCAGGAGGTAAATTTGGAATTAATAAAGATTTTTGTGTTATAGGCCTTAAATCCTTTCGTGGTTGCGTTTATGGAGGATTAATTCATATCACGGAATATTGTTCATATTGGGATCATCATTCTAAATTATGTGCTAAAAAGGAAAAATGCCGATTTCAAGAAAAGGAGCTCTTTTTTATTGATAACTCTCGTGAAGCGACGGTTTCACTAACTAAGGAAGATATAGCAACATCTTATTACCCTTTAGACAAAAGGAGGAAAAAAAATGAAAATACTATACTGTGAAACTTGTGGATGGATCCAAAGCTATTTAGATGAAACGGATATATTAAATTGTCCAAATTGTAATGCTGAGTCCAAACCAGATAAAAAGGACATTATTATAATTCTAAATGCTCACTCTGAAGAATGTGTTGTGATATCTTATGATAATCACGGGAAATTTTTAGAAAAACAGAGAATGTTATTTACAGGTGTTCGCCAAACAGACGATCTACGAACTAAAGGTGATAAATATTCAAAAAAAATGCAATAAATGTAAGAAAATACTTCCAATCCAAATGTTCTATGAGAAAGGAGCGTGAGATTAAATGACAAAATATCAACCAAAACAAAAGAAAATCTCAGACGATAATATTTGCCTAAGATGTCCAATCCGTGGGAGATGTTGCCATTTTCATACATATATCAATGGTTTTCAGGTAGAGACCGATGAGGCATGTTCTTTTCTTAAGGATAATGGTTTATGCTCGATATATAAAGAAAGGAGAAAAAATCCCTATTGTTTGAGCATTGAGGAAATGAAAAAACAAGGAACCTTGCTTCCTGAATGCCTCTATATTAAGAACGATTCAAAATATCTGAATAGAACAGATCGCCGAATTCCAAGAGAATCTATCATAATTTCAATTGAAAAAAAGGAGCGTGAAAATAATGGCAAATGAAATTAAATATTTAGTGCTGAAACTTGATAATGAATTTGAAATAGGATATCTAACAAAAAGACTTGAAGAAATACTACAATCCAAGAATTGGAGTAAGAACGACGGTACAAAAAGACTACAATGGCGAGATATCGCAGACTATCTTATTTACGCTGAACCAAAACAAAGAAAGTTTGGGAAAAGAATCGAACTATATGATAAATATGAAATAACAATTAAGAAGCGTGAAAGGGAACTTCACAAATAAAATAAGGAGGATAAAAAATGAAAAAGAAGATCAAATTTGATTGTTTAGAAGTGTTAGATTACAAATGGAAAAAAATTAACGGAGAAAATAATCTAACAACAGAAGAATTATATGTAGAAGACGATCCAGGAGAATTAATTACCTGGAACGGACATTTAGCAGTAAAAAGTGGGAACAAATTAGTCTTTCTACCTAAAGACAAGTATATTTATTTAAGAATTGACGAACAATGAAACCGCTCTATACTAAATCCGGATTACCAATTGCAATCGATTTCGTAAGAATTGAACACGGAGGTAGAGGAGATTATTACGAAATCGCACCTGAAATGATGGTAATGGAAAACATTCACATTCCGGAAAAGAAGAAGTGGAAACAAGAAAATAATAAAGTAGATTACTTAGAATATCGCTCTAATAGAGATAATGTAAAAATCTATTGTCAAGTCAACACGCAATATGTCGATTATGCGGAGTATAAAGTAAATTTCTTCTATGTCTCTGTTAAAAGCATTTTCACACAAGATCACAGCTTAATGAAATATTTGGAGGTATAATATGAAGACGACTCACACGCTAATACTTGGAAATGCAAAAAAAGAATTATCAAGGATCAAAGATGGATCCGTTCACTTGATCATCACGAGCCCTCCTTATTGGTATAGGAAGAATTATAATAATAAAGAACAAATTGGTTTTGGTCAAACTTACAAAGAATACCTCCAAGATTTATTTCAAGTACTAAAAGAATGCTTTAGAATATTGGTCCCTGGAAGAAAATTATGCATAAATATAGGAGATGTTTATCTCGACTCAAAAACGCACGGAAGGTATTCCGTTTTAAGTATTAAAACTGATATTATTAAATATTGTGTGGGTAAGTTAGGTTTAATTTACCACGGTGCTATTATTTGGCAAAAAATATGCAAAACAAAACCAAGCGGAGGAGTAAACGGTAGATTTATGGGATCGTATCCGTATCCTCCTAATGGAATTATTACAATAGATTATGAATATATTCTAATCTTTAAAAAACCCGGTGCCAGTAAGAAAGTCTCAAAAGAATTGAAAGAAAAGTCAAAAATTCCCAAAAAGAAATGGGAAACTTATTTTAATGGACATTGGATCATTTCAGGAGATAAAACAAAGGATCATCCTGCCACTTTTCCATTAGAAATTCCAACTAGACTTATAAGAATGTATTCGTTCCAAGGGGAGATCGTATTAGATCCTTTTCTTGGTTCGGGAACGACAATGCTAGCGGCTCGAAACCTCCAAAGAAATTCTATTGGAATTGAATTAAATAAAACCGATTACTGGCCGACAATTAAAAAAAAGGTAGGCTTTAAACAACAAGACTTATTTCAAGAGTGCAAATTTATCGTAAAGGAGGCACATCTCTAATATGAGCAAATCGATTAAAAAATTAAAATGTCCAGATTGTAAGAGATTATTCCTTTCGGGAGGTATAGATCAATCAGGACCCTATTATTTCTGTACTTATTGTGAAAAGCATTTTAAAAAGGATTTATTTAAGCCGAAACAAAAGACAATGATTGATTTCCTGGAGGGGTTGAGGTGATTTTGAATGACTCAGAATGATCCAATAAAAACCGAAGCGCCCGCCAATTGTAAAGTTGTAAAGCCCCCGATATGGGTAAGATCAATAAATTTCGAGGACTATTTATTCCGCCCGAAAAAAGACACGGACTTTACAACTCTAACTAAAGCGCAACAGACCGCAATAAAAAATATTGAAGAATATTGGATCCGGCGCACAAAAAATTATTATAATTGGAAATCACAAAAACATTGGAACTATAAGCGGGAAACCATATCTGCGAGAATAGAAAAACATCTTTATAACGAACTTAAAACTAACAATAATAACAAGTCAATTCAAAACTTTATCAGGCATTTTCTTAGAGATATTGACTTTCGAAATCTTTATTTAAATAAGCTTCATGAACAATTTGAAAAAGATCTACGCTTATGGTTTCTTGATTACTTAGATTATACTGATAAAAAAGCTAAGATTATAGAAATATTTCCTAAAGTTATTTCGGGAGAAATTAATACGATTGAGAAAGAGCTTTTTACATTTTATAGCACTTTTCTTACAGATTTCTCGATGTCGTATATGATTCGAGTAGCTTTAATTCATTTCAGGCACGAATCCCCCTCTGAACCTATCAATAAGGAAGAAGTAATCTATATAATGAGAACTTTAGTTAGGAGGGATTAAAAATCGAATTAAACGACAAATCTAAAGATGATCCCATCGATAAGAAAAAAACAAGAACAATTGAAAATTCTTATCAAAAACTACCCAAAAAGCTCAAAAAAATCATTGCTCAATTAGAATATGATAAAATTATCACGACTATTAAAGAAGGTATTAAATTAAACGAAAAAATAGGTAAAAACGATAAATTACAGGAACAATCTATAAATCTCATTAATAGTGCTTTTGGACCTGAAGAATCGAAATTTTTACTATTTATTTTTGACTTGCTTCTCAAGGCTAAACACGGCTTTCTTGTTTGGGGAGCAGTTTTAAATCATTATAAAAAATATTTTCCAACCGAATTTGTTGAGGATCCTCCTGTTTCCCCTGGAGAAAAAAAACCTAAAAAAAAGGATAATTTGAGTGGACATAGTGGGAGGTCCCCCCACCCTTCCCCTTCAAAAGGGAGGACACGAGTCAAGGACGAAGATCGTGGGATCGTGGAATCAAGCCCACTAGTAGACCTTGACAAAATCGTTAAAGAACCCCTTGACGAATTAGGAGTATCAATCGACCCCGATCCAATGTTTCACGCAATCAGATTAAAATATTTGTTTGGAGCGAACGAAAAGGATTACCAAGTACAAAAAACACCTGGAAGGATCCAAAACGAAAACGAGTTATACGATAAAATAATTGAGAATCTGAATCCTAATTGGGATAAGCGAAGATGGGCCTGGCCTGAATTAAAAGATCCTCATACTGGGTTCCCAGTGCACTTTTCAATAAAAATGCACGAAAATGGCCGTTTTATCATTCCTCTAAAGAGGGACATGAACATCAAGGAATTTATCTATGAACTGAGCCTTGTTTTTTCTCGCTTCCTCTCGAAAGAAGAGCTTGAAGAATTTTTTACCTGCTTGTTATTTCAACAAAAAAACGGCCACTACTTCAGGCGTGAAGATGGAACTTACATTCATTTAGCACATAAAATAGGTCCTGAAGATGTTGTTGACGAAAAACTAAATAAAGCAAGCGTTAAAATCAGGTTTATTGATTACGGGAGAAATCCACGAGTAAAGGTATATGTGGATAAATCAAAAGGGCCTGAAATTGAAGGCGAATTCGATAATCCTGAAGGAAAGGACCTGTTTGATTCGATCACTCGTGGGGCAATTGTTGCAGGAAATATAAGTGGGATACACGAGCAATTGAATGATGTTGATTCTGACTTGAATTACTTGATGAATATGTCTTCTAACTCTGGCCAGACATTACAACTTCTCCAACAAAAAATTAATACAAATCACCAAGATGCAATTTCGTTTTTATCGGAGATCGAAGCTCACAGATATAATTCAGAAATAACACAAGACATACATCACGCTGATATCACGAAAAGATTGGAAATTATTAAGAAACAATTTCCAGAACTTAAAGAAATGGTTTCGCAGTTTTATTCAAATCAATCAAGCGAAAACAAGATACTTAGAGAAAGTCTAATCAAGCTCATCGTCTCCTTACTCAATTTCGACACGGACCACAAGAACGACCTGGAAAACCAGTCGTCCTTTCTCGAATCTAAGATAGAACAAGTATTTCTTGATACTTCAAGCGAGATCCATAACGCAAAAAACGAGACAATTAAAGAAATATACGGTGCAAGAGACGAGATCGTTCAAACCCTTAACGATAGATTTGATTCAATGAGCGATATCATCAATAAGGAATTCAAAAGCGTGAGATTTCGAATAAAAAACGCTCTATATCTCATTCTTAGAAAATTAAACAATTGTCCTGGAATGACGGTAAAATCAATCTCTCAGGATTTGAAAGTAAGTCAAAAAACGGTGTATTCCTATCTCAAAAAACTCCAGGATAAGGACTATATCACATCAGTAAAAACTTCTTCCTCTGGAAGGGGAAGGCCTCCGAAATTATTCAAATTAAACAGAAAAAAATTATTCAAAATAAAGAAAAATTAAAAAGAGGTAAATTACCATGGAAAAATTAGATAAAATAAGCGTTCTTAAAGAACTATACGAAAAGAATAAACAAATTGCGATGGAATTGGAAAAAATATCCAGGACCAAGAACGAATACATTAAAAAAGAAAAATTATTGATGGAAAAATTAGAAAATGGAAAACTCCAGAAAAAAGAACGAAACGGAAAAGAAGGACGTTCATATTTTGGTGAGAAAGGATATTTTGAAACAATGGGATGATCTAGCAGATTCAATTGGAACTGACAGAACTTCGATGATTCACAACGCCGTTCAAATCTACGAATTATTTCTGACGAATCAGCTCAACGGAAATAAGCAAGAAAGCATTATCGAACAAATTGAACAAGTGAGGATCCTCATTGAAGGAATGCAACATAAGGAAGATCAATTACTACAGGAACAACACGAAATCGAAGAAACCTTCAATAATATCGACATTGGCGACATCGAAGACTTCAACATCGTATCCGATAGAATCCTAGAACTCCTGCAAAACTGGGGTTCGCTTCAGAGCGATACGATATCGCTACACTTGAAGTATCCTGGATGGATTGTCTGGACCGTTCTAAACAAGTTGAAAGCACGAAAGAAAGTAAAAGTGAATAATGGAGAGTGGATGCTATTTTGAAAGGAAAAGGCCCTAATAATTATCGATATCCCGAACACTTCAAGGAGAAAGTACCGTATTACGACGAGTTTTTAGAACGCTATTCCCAACAAACAGTTGCGAAAAACAAGAATAAATTAATCTATTTTGCGCTCTTTCTCGAAAATATATATGGTATCAAAATGCTCCATCCGGATGGGAAATTACTCTCGAAAGCGTGTTTGGAATTCTTCAAGGAAGACATCAATAAGAGAGATATCATTCGAGAATCAAAAAGTAAATGGCGAAACTTTCTCAATAGCTATTATAATTACGTAAAGGAAATTAAAGAAAAACTCGAAGGAATTAATTATATCAATCCAATACCTTCCATTAATCTCTTAGACTTTGACGAAAAAGAGATCTCCATTGAAGACCTCGAACAACAAGAAGATGTTTTGACCTATCCCATTGCTGAAAAAGTTCTTAACTATTTATTTTTTACAAGGAAAAGATTATTCGTGATCGTCAGCTTGCTATTGTATTCTGGAGCGAGAATTTCAGAAATAATGCATCTTGAAATAAATAACATCGATTTCGAAGAGCGATTTTTCTACACGAAAGTGAAATCAAAAAAATCGCTGAATCGCTGGGGCTTATATTTCTTTCCGGAATTCTTTGTTCCACATCTGAAAGCCTGGATTCAAGAAATACAACAACAATATAAAGAACCAAACTATTTATTTCAATACGGCCAGACGCATTTGACAGATAAATCGCCCCGGATGCATCTCAGGAAAATAAAAAACATTTTAGGTTTGAATTGTAGAATGAATCCGCACTCGTTTAGGGATCTCATCAACACGGCCAGATTTGAAAAAGGTTTGAATACGAAATTCCGATCTTTGCTTCTTAATCAATTACCGAGAAATGTTAATGTAAAGCACTATCTTAAGAAATACAAGAAAAGAAAGGAATTGCTTAGAATTTACGATCAAACATTTCCGTATCCAGAATTCGAGCCTAACTTAAACATAAAAATTCATTAAAACGCCTCTAAAACAATTAAAATAATTTTAGACCATAATCTTATGGTTGATCTTGAATATCCTCGAATACTTATCCTACTGAAACCTAGATCAAATAGATCAAATATGATTATCGGTTAAAAATCCACTAAAAAAAGTCTCTCTGAAATTAACTCTATTAGGTGTTTAAGAGGAAAATCATAATCTTAAATTTTAACCGCAATATTATGGTTGAACTTCCCTATTTTTGAATTTTTTAATCCTCTGAAGAGACTCTCAAAGATGAAATGCCCATAATCGGTGCCTTTTCAACGAATATGCATCGAGAAGAGCCACCAGATCTATGAACTGGAATAGAAGGCTTTAAATAGTATGCAATACTACCCAAAACTAAACTTAGAAAATGAAAAAATGAACCAATGCGATTTTTGTAAACAAAAAAACGACTCAGTAAAGACTCTATCGTTTCCATATATTGGAAGAACTTATGGTAGTGTTCCATTACTACCTCATATATGTAATAAATGCATAAAGGTCCTTAACGAAAACAATGGAATCAGAGACCCTACTGGGAGATGCTCCTATATTTTGCCAAAAATGTAGCCCTTTTTTAAAGAGTTTATCATTCTTTTTTTAAATAATACCTAAATATTTTTTGTTATAAAATTACTAATTTGTTAGTAACGAGACCTTTAAATACCTAGATAAATATACTATTATTGAAGTATAATTGATAAGGACGGGTTCCTCCGAACCCTACTTATCACTCAATATTCCTCAAAAATTCTATTTTGGGGAATATCTTAAATCCTTTTCCCATATAATTTGGATATCCAGATAATTTTCTCGAAATAAAATAATTAAATAAGGCTTCTGGCATGTGATCGTCTGGATGTTCATTATAAATTTTACTTTCAAGATATCTTCTTAATGTATATGCAGTAATATCCGATAATTGTACTCCATCACTTAATTTAGATTTTACGAAATAAGTGTTAGGAATAATCCTTTCAAATTTAACATATTTTGTTCCGGAATAAATAATATTTTTTACCAAATCCCTTGTTGCTAGATCTTTCTTAATATTTTGGACGGGATCCTCAGTATCTCTTATCAAAATCCCCATTGTATCGTAATCCTTCTTTAATGTCATTTCAATTCTTTCTAAAAACATTCTATAAGCCCAAAGCTTGATATTAATGCTCGGAGAAAGCTCAGGCTTTAAGATTGCTAGAAAAATCACCTTAAATTCGGAATTAGGATATATTGATACAAATACAGATCTAAATAATTCAATACAATCAGCTAAAACAAGTCTTCTTCCTAAACTCTTTTTTCCTTTAGAAGAGGAGAATAATTCAGAGGCATGTAATTCAAAGTGATTAGATGGAAGGTTGTATTCATAGACTAATCTTTCTTTGATAGTAAACATTTGTAAATCAAATGAATCAAACTGATCCTCA
>JBHLMB010000017.1:0-13671 GCA_048938565.1 Promethearchaeota archaeon
TTACAAGAGAACCTCTCACGGGACAATTCTTTTCAACTTTCTTGAGAATTTGTCTGATTTTTTTGAGTTTTTCGTCTGAGTCAATGAACCACATTATCTTATAATCGTAAAAACCAGGAAGTGGAGCTTGTCGAAGATTTAGTACGGCACGCTTGTCATAGGTAGCTTCGACTTTAACTTTCAACGATCTAATTTTCACATCAGCGAAACTAAAATAAAGTAACGCAGAAATTTGGAGACAATGGTTAAATGACGCGAGTAATTGATTCATTGCAGTTGGGATTGTTCCCGATCCTCCTAATTCCTTTGGTGCGTCGCATTCAATGGAGAAATCGCCAATTTTCGTTCGGACGCGAAGGTTTTCAATCTGCTCCGTTTCTGCAACCATTTTTGTAAGGTAAAGCTCATCTCCCTCTTCAGTGAACTTGTACTTGTTCATTTTATCCAGCCTGTCCTTATAGGCGGCAACGATCTCGTCACTTATTAACTTGTCGCTCATGGTTAGCATAATAATGCGTTAAATATTTAATTTTTGCTTAATTTATTTTGGTGATTACGATGGCAAAGAAGAAAAAAAACGCGCCAATTACAGGTATTACTGTTTCAAAAGAAGAAGATTTTTCGGCCTGGTACACGGAGATATTGTCAAAGTGCGAACTGGCCGATATTAGGTATAACATAAAGGGTTTCGTGTGTTACCTTCCATGGGCAACGATTACAATAAAAAAAATGTATCAAAAATACGAAGAACTCTTAGAAAAAAATGGGCACCTCCCTTTAGTTATGCCGTCCTTGATTCCAGAACGGAATTTTCATTTAGAGGCAGATCACGTGGAAGGATTTGCACCCGAAGTGTTTTGGGTGACAGAAGCTGGTAGCTCAGGCCCTTTTAACGAACGTCTCGCTTTAAGACCAACAAGCGAAACTGCTCTCTATATGATGTACTCGTATTGGATTCGGAGTTATAACGATCTTCCCTTCAAACGATATCAATCCTGTCAAGTCTGGCGATACGAGGGAAAAATGACAAGACCATTTTTCCGGGGCCGAGAATTTCACTGGATAGAGGCACATGATGTATTTGCAACCGAAGAAGAGGCAATGCAACAAGTACATCAAGACATGGAAATGACATATCAAATGATCCAAGAAGAATTTTGCATTCCAATAATCTTTTTTCAAAGACCAAAATGGGACAAGTTTGCGGGTAGCGTCAATTCTTACGCGGCTGACGCGCTAATGGGGTCCGGTAAGGTTCTTCAGTTGCCTTCCACACATTATCTTGGGCAAAACTTTTCAAAACCGTTTAACGTGAAATTTGTTGACAAGGACGGTGAAGAAAAATATGGACACATTACTTGTTACGGACCTGCCATCAGCAGGATTTACGGCGCCATGATTGCTTATTTAGGCGATGATACTGGACTTGTATTGCCTTTCGATTTAGCACCTATTCAAGTAGTTATCGTACCGATTCTCGTTAAAGGAAAAGAAGAAATTGTATTAGATAAGTGTAAAGAGATCTACGCACTCTTCAAGGACGATTTTAAGACGAAATTGGACGATTCTGAAGGATCTCCAGGAAGTAAATTCTATACTTGGGAAATGAAAGGCGTTCCCATTAGGATCGAAATAGGTCCAAAAGATGTGGGAAAGAACCAAGCAGTAGTCGTTAAGCGACACGATGGTCAAAAAGAGTTCGTTCCAATGAGCGAATTAAAGAAATTAGTAAGAAAAATAGCGAAAAATTACACGAAAGAACTTAAAAACAGCAAGTTACTCGATTTTGAAGAGCAAATTGAAGCCGTTTATGAGGTTGATTCCGCAAGAGAAGCATTAGAAAAGGGAAAGATCTTGTGTTGCGGATTTTGTTCCATCGAAGCGGATGGAGAGCGATGTGCGGAAGTAATCGAGAAAGAGCTTGGAGCTTTCGTTCGGGGAAAACGAGTGGACGATGAAAAACACGAATTTGCTACTTGCATCAATTGCGGGGAACCTGCAGGTTGTACGGTTTACATTGCAAAGAGCTATTAAATTGCGTATTTTATCCAACTAAAATGAATTTAGAACTTTTTACTAACTTTACAAATGATTCAAGATGAATGATATCGCAAGAGTTTTTTCAGAGGAATACGACGGTATTTTTTTCATAGAAGGTAAGAACCAAGGCAAGTATCCTTATTCAAATTCACTGCTGGTTGGAGATTATTTATTTGATACGGGCATATCTGAAGAAAAAATCCAAAAGCTGAAAAAAAATGTTTCAATAAACAATGTAGTCTTAAGCCATTGGCACGAAGATCACATTTCAGGAAATAAAAATTTTAACAAAGCGAAATTCTATTGTCATCGTGAGGACAAGCACATCATAGAAGACATTTCGAGAATGGACTTATTTTACGGAGTAATCGACAGCATATATGATGATATAATGAACATGCTAGACCTCAGAAATAGGAGGATAGACTATATTTTCGAAGGGAACGACGAACTGATTGCTAACAACGAGATCAAGCTTAAAGTTATTCACGCTCCAGGGCACTCTGCGGGGCATTGTTGCTTTTACGAAACAAACTCAAAAGTGATTTTTTTAGCGGACATTGATCTCTCATCGTTTGGACCATGGTACGGGGCAATGGATTCGAGCGTGATAGAGTTTGAAAGAAGCATTAAAAGATTAAAGAAATTAAACTTAAAATTTGCATTCACGAGCCATAGTGGCGTAATTGATGGAATAAAAACAATTAGAAAAAAGCTTGAAAGATGCCTATCTATTATTTATGAAAGAGACGATGTCATCCTTTCATATCTTTCTGAAAAAAAACCAAAAACCGCCTTTGATTTGGAGCATAAGAACATCACTTATAAGACTTATAGTTATTTTAAGAATTACGAGCTAGTGGCAGAAAGGATAATGATACAATATCACCTCGATAAACTCCTCGAAGAAAACATTTTAGAGCAAGAAGGAAATGGATATGTCTTGAAATGATCCTATTATCATCACAATCTATATAGCATAAATATTTTAAATACATATGAGCGATAAAGAAAAAGTAATTGACGCTTTTAAAAAAGCAGGCAAGCCATTACGCCCCGGAGACATCGCTAAAGAAACCGGGATCGATTCGAAAGAAGTCTCAAAAATAATCAAGGAATTACGGGAAGAAGGAAAGGCCCATTCTCCAAAAAGGTGCTATTACGAATTAAAATGAATGAATTCTAGCAATTTTTTGCTGACTTCTAAATCCATGAAAAAAAGATTAATAGTTTAAAAAATACAATCCCAATAATATAGGAATGCAAAAATTTATAAGAATAATAAAGTCGAATTTATTGATCACATAGAATGGATTGTAGATTTTTGCTATAATGTATGTTATTACACCAATTATCATTAAAAGCCCCCCTTTTACGCAATAATTAACAATTATCGATGAATCAAATTGATAAATCATCACAGCTGAAATAAATATATGCACGGTTCCAAATAATATGATAAAAGCAGGTAATATGTAAATGAAGTATTTTAGCTCAAAAAAGATATAAAATGTTTCAATAAAATATAGTAGGAAGGATGTAAAACCCATAAAGCTAATTATAAGAAGCACCCACTGAAGGAATATTTCTAGATCTTTCTCTTTATTTATTGCAGTTCCAATTAATATGGGAAAGAAGAAACTAAAGAGAAAAATTGAATATATATATTCCATAATTGCCGGAGATATTAAAAGAATAAAAATTCTATGGATAATCATAATAAATCCTCCCATCATACAATAAGAGGGGATTTTCCATAAAAACATTTTTTTATACTTCCAGGCAATAAATACTAAACTTACTGATCCAAACAAAAAACAAGCGGATATTATAATAATGCCAAATTCATCTAATGCAAGATTTCCTTCGATAATATTCAAACCAAAAGAGAAGCTTATGGTATTGTAAAGGTCAGAGAGATTGGGTACAAATAGAAAAACAAGACTAATAAAACTAGTTAGAATAAGTATCCAACGATAAAGCAAAGCATCTTCTTCTTTATACACTTTTACCCTTTTTATATTGTTACTATAACCTTAGATAAACAGGAGTATAAAAATTATAAATCTTATCAATATTCTCAGGGCTCAAGGGGATATATAAAAGATTGTAAGATGATGAAGTATTAATTTAATAAACTTATAATTTTTAATAGTTCTTTTTATCTTGGTGCGAAGGTTATTTTCAGTATATGAGCCCGTTCATAAAGGATAACAAGATAACCAACGAATTTGTAGAGGCATATACAAAAACCACCTATCGGATCGTTGGGAAGAACAAGCATTCTGCCTTGAAACCTTGTCATTGGTTTGAACAACGCTTGATGACCGGGCGAGACAATCGAAACTGTTATAAAGGAGTGTTTGGCGTGAAAAGTCACCTGTGCTTGCAAAACACTCCCTCCATCCCTTTTTGTAACCACCAATGCGTGTTTTGCTGGAGAGATGTGGAGTCAGGAGCGCTTGGTAGTGATTTTATCGTTGAACCTGACGAACCCAAGCAGATCATAGACGAGATGATCAAGCAACAACAAGACATCGTGAAAAATCACTTGCCTTTAAAACGGTACTTGGATAATTACGAGGTAATGATCGATCTTCTTTATTTCATGCTAAAAGACAAGAAATCCCAAAGCGTTAATTCAATGTACGACCATTTAGACGCAAGTAAGACAAAGATCGAACGTGGATTTACCTTGTTGAAGAATCGCAATTTCGTAAAGCCAGTAGACGCCACGCTTACGAGTTTCACGCTTGACGACGATATTTCGTGTTGTTTAGAATCTCGAGACGAGGTAAGGGAATTAATTAATAGGGAATTGACCACTCCTGAAGATATAATGAACGCCCATTATGAGGCGATGACTCCCAAGCACGCAGCAATATCGCTCGATGGTGAGCCCTTTTTATACCCAAGAATGAGCGATTTCATAGAAGACTTCAAATCCCGTAGGATGACTACTTTTATTGTAACTAATGGCACCTTGCCTGAAAAAATAGAAGAGTTAGATACCTTGCCATCTCAATTATACATTACCCTTCCAGCGTACGACGAACAAATGTACAAGAAACTCTGCCGGCCAATGATTAAGAACGGGTGGAAGAATCTCAATGACACGCTAGAATTAATTCAATCATTATCTTGTAGGACAGTAATACGGCTAACCGCCGTAAAAGGATATAATATTAGTAAGGAACTCGTGAAAAACTACATCCAGATAATTAAAGAAGCTCAGCCAAGTTTTTTTGAGATAAAAGGATTTACATTACAGGCCAAAGCTTTATTAATTAAAGAACGATTGAAATCAGATAGAGAGGTTCAAGATTTTTTTCCAAGTTATGAATATTTAGAAGATGTTGCGCATGAATTCGAGAGATTAAGTGGTTTTCCCCTAATCTACAAAAATCAAACAAGCCGAGACTTCCTTTTTGCCGTAAATTGGGACGATAACAAGAGCCCAGAGATTAAAAATCCTTAAACCTATTACGCAATAAATTGAGGCTAATGAAAACAATTGTAATCAATTGTGCTTAATCATGTTTTTAAGAATAAGTTCATAAAAGCTTCGCCATTTTCAATTAGACCATATTCTCCTTCTTGTCCTGATTTTTCCGTATATTGCCTTTCTAAAGCGATATTGTTGCTTGCTTTGGGATTATATATCGCAAAAGGCACGGGATCTCCAGTATGAGTGCGAATTTTGATTGGGGTTGGATGATCTGGCAAAATAGCTATGATTAACTCGTGATTGAACATTTTTTCTGCTTCAATGAAAGGTTTTACGATCTTTTCGTCAAAAAGTTCTAAAGCTTCAATCTTTCTTTTCACGTCCCCTGCATGCCCCATCTCATCTGATGCTTCCACGTGCAAGTAAACGAAATCTTTCTTCTTTAGCTCGCGGATCGCAGCTTTTACTTTTCCTTTAAAGTTAGTATTAAGAAGTCCCGTAGCCCCCTGAACCCGGATAGGTTCCAGGCCAGCGACGATACCTATGCCAAAGATCAAATCGACAGCAGAAATAACGGACCCTTCCAGACCATATTTTTCTTTAAATAATTTTATAGCAGGTTTTTTACCCCCGCTCCAAGGCCAAATGTGGGTTGCTTTTAACTTGCCATTTTTTTCCCTTTCTTTATTTACGGGATGGTCAATAAGGATTTTATTACTCTGTTCGATTAGACTATTAATTTTATCTGCCGTACGCTGAGCCCTCTCATCCCCTTGTTCAAGTGAGCGAACTAAATGGTGCTTGTAGGGCTGATCGAGCTGATCGTGTGGAGGAGTAGTATGAATATTTTCAGAAAATATGTTTCCATCGAGTCTAAGTATGTGCCTGTATTGAACCCCCGGGAAAAAATCAATACCTTGGCCTCCTAACTTATCTTGAAGTTCCTCAATTAATTGCGTAGATTCTTCCGTGGAAATATGATCAGACGAATAATCCTTTATGTGATCGTTTTCTATACAGATTAGATTACATCTAAAAGCAATATCAGTAAGTTCTAAACGCAAGCCCGCACTTAATGCTTCTAAAGGACCACGTCCCGTGAGATCATTCTCTGGTCTGTAACCTAAAATGCACATGTTAGCAACATCGCTTCCAGGGGGCATCTCAGGAGGAATTGTCCGAAGCATTCCCATTTTCCCCTTGGATGCAATCCAATCCATATGCTTGGTATTAGCAGCTTCTAAAACCGTTTTATTTCCAAGACTTTCAATTGGCCAATCTGCTGCTCCATCGCATACTAATATTGCATATTTCATTTCTTTTAACTAAGACAATTCTTAAATTATTGCTATTAATAATAAAAAATTCTTAATACAAGATAAATCAAATAGATTGCTCCTAAAAATGCAAAGAATAATTTCAATAATGAAAAATTTGAACGATTCCTTCCATCGTACTCTTTTTTGACGAATACTTTAGAATCATATTCCGTATCGCATGTAAGGCAGGATAATTTTTCAAGCGAACTGGTGGGAACAAGTTTTCCCCCACATAACAAGCAACGATTTTTACTCTTTTTCATATTATCAACTTTAAGGATGATTATAAGAATTGACTTATTTCTTGATTACTTGATTTAGGGATATATACTCTCTAATTCGTTTAAAAATTCTTTTCTTGATTCTTGAGCACCCAATTGCATTACTTTAACGATTCTTTTTTTTCCCGAAGGGAATTTCAACATTGACAAATCTTTTTTGAGGAGTTCCAAGCATTCATCATATAAATTCAGTTGTTCACCTAGAGTGTTCAAAGCTTCTTCTTTTGTTCTAAAGGCCGCCTTTATTAGACCGTTGTAATCCTTAATATCGTCTTGAATTTGAAGCAAGATTGTCGAAGATTTTATTTGAGATAAAAAGGCACGGTTTAAAATGGCTACAAGTAATGGATAATTATCGTGTTTTTTGATAGACATTTTCGCAAATTGATCTCCTTTTAAATAATTATCAAACCATGAAGTATTTTTAACCAGATCATCAAGAACCAATTCGTTATTTATCAATTCTTTTGCACATTTCAAGACGATTTCGACTTGTTCCAAGCATTCTTTTCTAGATTCCTTGCTCCAGGAATTATAGAAGGCTTGAACGAATGGTTTTGCTATTGCATTTAACAGGCCAGAACTTAATTCTTCATCAATAAGTTCATTTCCAAAAGAAATCCTGTTATCTATAGTTTTTACGAATTGATTTTTTACTAATTCGTAATTCCTGTCTAGAAATGCCATTATATTTGGACTAATTATGTTTACTTAGATAAATTCGGATGTGTTTTTTTAATTTATCAAAATTAATTTTTTTTAAGGCAGAAATTTCTAAATAAGGAATTTCATCCGTGGAATTTCCGTCTTTCAACGGCGTGATTTTCAATCCATATTGTTGCGCAGCATTTAAAAAGAGGGAAAGCATTCTTTTCTTGTCGTATTGAGAGACTTTGTCGATCTTGTTGAAGAGAACGAGCAGGGGAATTTGAAATTCTTTTAAAAAGGAGATTAATTCAAAACTGAGGGGTATTGTTTCCTCATTTTGTATGCAGTATTTATTGATTTCATCTTCAATTCGAATCATGTTTATTACTACCAATCCTAAAAAGTATTTCTCGTAATTTTTTTCAATATGTATGATGATTTGCTTCTTCACATGGTCTTCTCGTCTTCTACTTGAGTGTTTTATATAACCAAACCCTGGTAAGTCTACAATCGTGTATGGAAGATTCTGCTGCTCGATGGGTTTTATCAATAAAGTACTCCCTGGAGTCTTACCTGTTTTCCCCTTGAACTTTTTTGGATTTGGCAACAGAAGGCGAGTGATAGAACTCTTACCTACATTAGAATTTCCAATGATCATCAAGGACGGGGTTTTTTTCATTGTGAGGTCATTCCGCGTTGCTATATATCTGAAAAATCATCTTTAAGAAAATCCGAGAACATTTTTTGCTTTTCTTCTTCGGGAATTTTAGGTTTCGTGCTGATTGGTTCTCCAGCGTCTTCTAATAATTTCTTCAAGTTATTCACATTAATATTAATCTTAAATTTCCCACCACTTATGTATCTTATTACTTGTTTTTCATTCATCATGAGTCTCAGAATATATCCCAGTCCGAAGTAAAATTGATGCTCAGGAATTGGATCTATTGGACTCTTGCTCGTTACATCCTTTAAAACATCGTATAATAATGATTTTGACGCCACATGATCTTCTGATTCGAAGACAAGATACCACAAGGCGTGATACCAAATTTTATCCCGCTTGTCTAGCACATATTCGAGGAATTTCTCAAAAGTCATCACGGAATCCTTTTTCTTTTCTTTTTTTGCTTTTAATTCTCGCATTATCTTGGATTCCAAGTCTTCAGCAACCATTCCAGCGGCGGCATCTTTAGTAGCTTCTTCTTTACCTTCTCTATTTACTTCTTCTATTGCTAACTTCATATCTCTTAGTTCTTCAAGAGTCAATTTACCAATGTCAGAAAAGTCGTCAAGCACGGTTGTTTCTTTCACTCCAACAGTAGGTCCTTCCATATCCATAGCAAGCTTTTTTTCTTCTGTTATTGATCCATTATTTTCCGTTCTTATAGGCTCCTCCTCTTGAAGACCTGAGTTAAGGGCCTCTTCTCTCAGGAAGTCGCTTTCTTTAACTTGATTTATGGCATCTTGCATTTCTTGTAGTTCTTCAGGGTCTAGGTCGTCTAGATCAGAGAAGTCTTCTTCTAAATGCTCCATCTCTCTTAGGTATCGCTTGAGATCGTCTTCTTCGTCTACTAGATCTTCTTCTTCTGTTTCTAATTCCTCTTCTTCTTCTTGATTATCTGACACAATCCTCACACATTGATTTCCATTTTTGATAACCTCGATAATAAGAATAAAACCATATCTTAATAAAATATTTTATCTTAATCCCATCACCCTACTTAATTTTACTTTAAAGAGTAAATTTTTTTTAGGGTGGTTCACAAACTATTATAAATATGATTAGCTTTTCTTGAACAACTAATAGCTCAAGTCAAGCCTTTCAAGGAAGATACATAATCAAGAGGAGAACTCACAATAATAATTCCCATCCGTTGTTTTAGTTGTGGTAAATTAATCGCTCACATTTACCAACCGTATAAAGACATGTTAGAAAAAGGCGAACCTTCAGATAAGGCTTTTAATGAGTTAGGCATAAAGCGATTTTGTTGTAGGCGAATGATTGTAGCTCATGTGGACTTGATAGAAGATTTATTAAAGTTTCCTCGCTTACAATAGCTAATTTACATTATATTCGTATAACTAACTGTTTAAGCTTTAATCTTAGATTAATTTTTTTTCAGATGTATCAACATTTTTCTCCCGTTAATATTGAAAAGAATTAAAGTATTATTTCCAATGGTTTATTTGATAAATTAATCCTAATAATAAATGATTGAGAAAAAAAATACAATGAAATGAAGAGTTTTTTATCTTTCTCTCATCAATAGACGGTTTGATATAGTTCTTTACTCTTTACCGTATACTTTAGTCCAACGCGTTTTTCTCGGATTTTTCTTGTAATCCAAGAGCGCCTTCTTGCACTTTTTAGTACAGAAATTATAGATTGTCCCGTCTTTCTTGACATAAGTTATTCCCCGTCCAATAGGAATGTCGTAAGAACAAAATGAGCATTTTTTTACTTTAACCATTTGTGATCAACCAAAACAATTAATTATTCTGAATCTCCTTTCTATTTTGAAAATAATTCAGACTCCCCATATTTTACGATTTTTAAGTTTATCAAGGTCATATCATAAGTAATTTCATTGCCTCTAACGGTTCTTCGGCGTTTCTCCCCTTTTCTTCTAGGCATATAGCCAATTCCTCGCTTGGATACGAGAATCTTTTTCTTAACTGGCCCATGAACATCTTTTCTCATAGCAAATCCGCTTCGATCGCTTCCACCAGTAATTTGAAACTCGTAATTTGGAAATCCGATAAGTCCACCCTTGATCATATCCCCAATTTTCATTCCTTCAAATCTGAACTTTTTCTCGTCAATTTCAATGAGTTTCGATAAGCCCTTACCAGGACCTTCGTTTCCGCCACTGATGTTTAACTTGTATACTATTTTTTCTGACATATTATCTTTTTCACTTATATAAAAAAGGAAAATTTAGTATGAAAGTGAATAATTTCATAAATATTTTTGGGTTTTCGAGAACATTGCTCCTCTAAAAATAATAAGATTTATTTTTAAGATAATAACCTATTACATTATAGTAATTTTAAAAGGGCAATGACATGCAGATTTTTGAAGTTGTAGAATTAAAAGAGCACCCTTATTTCAAAACGATAGAAGTTGTTCAAGGAGAAAAAGTTAAAGATATTCTCGATAATGAACAAAATGTGTACCTTTTAGTAGACCACGACACGAAAAAAATATGGGTTTATAACGGTCCAAAAAGCGCTTTAAAAAATCAAGTCTATGGAAGCGTGCTTGCAGACATTCTAAAAAAACAACTTAAGATGTTTTATAGGATTTTTTTTCTCAATGAAATTCGTCCTGAATCAAAAGAGTTTCAAAAGATATTAGAAAAAAATCTTGGAGGGGGTAGGGCTAAAGCAATCAATGAATCCGATATTTTGCAAAAAATGTTCTCGAGCGCCCTCATCAAGATAGATACTAATATTCGCGTGAGCAAGGTGTTAGAATCGTTGTCCGAGAGAATGCCCCCCAACCCTGAAATTTATAAAAAACGACTCGCGGTGTGTGGAGGAAGCGTCTATTCGGAAGAGGAAGAACCCGAATCCTTTGTAAAAGAAGAAAAATTAAAGAAGATACCAGTTAAATTGGGACAACTTAACAATGGATTTACATTTTTTGACGATCATAACTATTCAACTCGTCTTATCATAAAAGAAAGAAAAGTCCAAGCCATTGAATTGTTTGTAAAAAGGAATGAAACAATTCCTTTAATCGAATTGGAAGTTCCAACCATACCCGATGATAAATTAAGTCATATTGGAAATATTGAATGTATAGTAGAGAATTTTCAAATTCCTGACAAATTAAAAGACAACAAGGATGATATCGTTTCTTCCCAAAACAAGTAAAATACTCAAAGCTCCTATAAATCATCCAATAAAATTTCTGTTTTAGGTAACAAGTTTATTAACCACTATGATGTGATCTTAACGCCCTTCTCCTGCAAATAATTAATGATTTTTTTTAGATTGGGATCGGGTGTATTAAGCAATTTGTCTTCATCCAGGTGTAATTCTTTTAGGGAGCAGAGTTGCATCATCGATTCGGAAAGCTCGATTAAATCGTTCTCATTCAACCACAGTTTTTTAAGCGAATTGAGATTGCAAATAGATTCGGGAAGCGAAGAGAGTTTATTGCCTTTCAAGTGAAGTTCTTCGAGCGATGTGAGGTTGCCAATCGATTCAGGAGGTTCGATTAATTGTTTATGCTAAATTCGTGCATTATACCGCTTATTCAGATTTCTGATGAATAGTACTAGATATTTATCATATTTAAGTAATGTTTATTGATAAATATCCTTCAAACCAGGAACGCTTAAAATAATAAGTTTATTAACAATTATCATTTTTAATTACATGTAGATAGTGAGATTTTTATAGTATCTTAAAATATGCAAATAAAATAATTAAAATTGAAAAAAAAACATGACTAAAATGGATTTTTTCGTCGGAGAAGCGTTAATTGGAGAGGCCCCAAATCTTGCTCACATTGACCTTTTAATTGGCTCAAAAGTAGCCTTAGGAAATTCTTTTGCAAATGCCGTTAGCAATCCAAGCATAGGGCACGGAGGACTGCTTGCTTGCATTCGGCCAAACTTGGTGCCAAAACCTTACACGCTCATCGTACCAAAAGTGACTGTAGAAAAAATGGAAGATGCTAATAAAATCTTTGGTCCAGCCCAGGCTGCCGTTGCTAAAGGAGTAGCAGATTCCGTGGAGGAAGGAATCATACCCTTGAAAAAATTAGACGAATGGCTCATAATTGCGAGCGTATTCATCCATCCTGCCGCATCAGATTATCGAAAAATATATCAATATAATTATGGGGCAACCAAGTTAGCTATAAGAAGAGCTCTAGAAGAGTATCCCCCAATTGAGAAAATATTTTACGATAAAGATAGAGCAAAGCACCCTGTAGCAGGAATGAGGATTCCTCGGCTATGGAGACCTCCTTACATTCAAGTTGCTCTCGATCACCCTTCGATTGAACACCAAAGAAAAGTTGTCAAGCAGTTACCAAAAAGCGATAGAATAATATTAGAAGTGGGAACTCCATTTTTGAAGAAATATGGAGTAGAATCTATCAAGGAAGTACGCACCATGGCCCCCGATATGTTCATTGTTGCTGATCTCAAAACATTGGATGTAGGTAAATTAGAAGTTGACTTTGCTTTTGATGCGACTGCCGACGCTGTAGTTGCAAGTGGATTGGCCTCCCCGTCTTCGATTGATAAATTCTTAGTAGAAGCTAAGAGGTTAGGAATTTATGGATTCGTGGATACCATGGAGTTAGACGATCCTTTAGAAAAGCTTCAATCTTTAAAACAAATTCCAGATGTCGTAATACTCCATAGAGCTATTGACGCAGAATCTGCCAGTTCTGGCTCCGATGCTGCACAAAGAGAAAAATGGAAGTTTGTACCAAAAATAAAAGAATTTTACAGCAATAAGAAACTTGCATCTGGAAGAGATCGCGTGCTAGTTGCTGTTGCAGGTGGAATTGAACCTTCATCTGCGCTGTTTGCGTTAGATATGGGTGCGGATATCCTCATAGTAGGGCGTTATATCACATCTTCGAAAGACATAAAGAACTCTACAAGGCAAATACTTAATGTGATGCCAGGCTATTCAGATATCGATCTAAAGCGGATTCACGACAATGATGACGACACTAATAACATTAAAGACCTGCAACCTATTCCAGGAATTAAAAAGAAATCCACTTCCACATACAAAGATGTGCAATAGGATTTTCCTTTACTTTTCTAATTTTATTACTTATAATTTTTGTAAATATACTATGAATTTTGAAACATATCGATTCTTGATTTATACAAATACTTTCTTAAAATCAAGGAACCTATAGATTTGTAAAAAATAATAGAAAATAAACTAAAAAGAAGAA
>JBHLMB010000472.1:0-3374 GCA_048938565.1 Promethearchaeota archaeon
GTTTTTCTTGCTTCAATGTCACTTACCATAATATCGCAAGTAAATTTACACATAACTGTGGTATCGGCAGGTAATACGTCAATAGTCCAAATTATCTGATCTCCTTCAACTTCAGCGACTCCAATTGAGGTATCTCTAACAACTGGTTTAGTAAACTCTTCAGGTATATTTTTAATTACTTTAACATTTCTAATAGCTTTTTCAAAGAGATTATTCATTGCAATTGCGAAAGTTACTGTGACTTCTTTATCAATCGAAATTCCAAAAGATTCTAAAGTGTATTCTGCTGCAACATCATAATCCTCATCTTCTTCCTCTTCTTCCTCTTCTTCTTCCTCTTCTGGTAAATCCTCAGCAACACTAGATTTTTCTTTTAACGTTAATAAATCTCTTTTTATATCGTTAAGATTTAAAATACTATCTCCATCGGGTAATGTGTTAATATATTCTTTAATTAGAAGGAGATTTTTAGCTTCTCCTGTGATTTTAAATTCTCTAGAATCAACATTGTCATCATCTGTGATACCTAATTCCTGAATCTTAATCGTATCTGATTTTAAATTCGTAGTTTTAATATTTTTAAGTGTTATATCAATATCCCATAATCTATCAACAGTACTTGGATTTACTACATCTAATTTACCACTAAAGGCAAGTGATTCAGGGTTGGCATCATGATCCTGTTTAACTTTCACTTCTTCGATTATTTTAACCTGAGCAAGTAATCCAGTACGATTTCCATTCTTTAAATAGATTGCACCTTCAAGTTCTCCAGTTTCTTCGTCATAGGTTTCAATATAAGGAGTAGATGTATCCCTATCAACTAATTCAACTCGATTATCATCCATCTGTGTTCTTTTTAAACCTTCAGCCCTCAGTGCCTCGTCTTTATCTTCCTCGTCCCATCCATAAGCTGCTTTCTCTTTTTTCTTTCTTGCCATAATATTTTACCAAATTATTTTAATTTTAATTTTTACTAAATTTTAATAACACGTTAATAAAACTTTGTAGATAAAATAAATTAAAAAACACTTATTAAAAAAGATTTCATCATTAAATCATTAATTTAATCAAAAGATCTTTTGAGCAAAAAGACGCAAATTTAACTGATATTTAAAGAGATTATGTGACGGTTTTGTAAAAGGTCCATCTAGATATATCTCTTATCAAAATCTTTCGGTTTTTCTGGCAAGATATTTGGTTCAGTGAATTTATAACCGCACATTGGACATATCTTTATTCTTTTCTTCTTTTGAAAATCAATTTGTTTAAAAGTATACCCACATGCAGGACATGTTATTATGAATTCACTTTTCATTGTTTAAGCACTTATCCTCTTTTTTTATTTTAACATATAAACAATATATTTATAAATTATTTTTTTTATTTTTTAGTTTTCTATGAATATAATTAAAATGTCGTTCACATTACAGCCAGTTGGACCTGTAATTATTTCGCTTTTAAGGGCTTTAAAAAAGCTATTAGAATCGTTATTATCAAGATATTTTCTAGTGTCTAAATCTTTTTTTCTCGTCTGAGACAAAGTATAATTATCAATTAAAGCGCCCATTGCTTTACTATTACCTTCGATACCATCTAAATTGGCTGCTATAATTAGAAAATTAAAGTTTACCTCTTGTTCCTTAATTAAATCAAGAAAACTTAGAAGCATCTCTTGATTTCTTCCTCCAATTCCATTACCTTTAATTGTAACAGTTAATTCACCTGTTCCAATTAGTACGATTTTGTATTGATTAGGTTTCTCTGTTATTTTTTGAGCTATTAATTGGTAAAGATGTTTTCCAAAATCTCGGGCCTCCCCTATAAGATTGTTAGAAAAATAATCTACTTCAAAGCTTTGTTCGCTTAAATAAGATCGTAATTCTTCCACAGCAAAGCTGACACTTCCAATTAAATAGTTATGAACAGTATCAAAACAAATATCAGAAGGTTTTGGATTCTCTAAATCTTCATTCTTTATACCATTTACTAATATCATTTTTGCAGTTTGGGGTATTTTTTCAAAAATCTTATATCTCTTTAGAATATCTACTGCATCTGCGAATGTAGATGTATCTGGAACAGTAGGTCCTGAAGCAATTGAATCCAAATTGTCGCCGACTACATCTGATATAATTAGTGATATTAAGGTAGCACCGCTCAGATAATATAATTTCCTAGCAAGATTTCCACCCTTAATATCAGATATATGCTTCCTAATTGTATTAATTTCATGTATAGATGCTCCACTCGCTATTAGCAAGGAATTTATCTTTATTAGATCTTCAAGCGAGATACCTTCTTTTGGTAAAGGCAATAAGGCAGAACCCCCACCAGAGATTAAACAGATTACCAAATCTCGATTAGATGTCTTTTCAATAATTTTCATCATAAATTTTGTTCCATTTAAACCATTCTCGTTTGGTATAGGGTGAGTAGCATAATTAAATGTTATTTTTGTAGAAACGTTTGATTTTAAATCTAATCCTTTTGGTATGTTTATAATGCCTTCATACATTATATCAGTAGTATCACTTAAGATTTTTTCAAGGGTAACTGCCATTTCTGCGGCTGCTTTGCCTCCTCCGATTATATATATTTTCTCATAATCACTAAGGGAATACCTATCATTTTTAATAATTAAAAGCCCATTTTGCGTTTTGATTGATTTTTCAATTAAATTTTTTGGCTTTACAGCATAAAGGGCTTTTTCCAATGACTCTAATCCAATTTTTCTTAAAACTAATTGAAAATTACTTAATTCTCCCTTTAATAATTGAGAGGCATTTTTTACAAACGTTAATATCACTTTTTATCAAATTGTTAATTTGATAGAATTATTCAGATGTATTTATTTCATATTATTTAATGAAATTGATTAAAGATGAGCAAGCGCTACAGAAGGAATTTTTTGTTAGCCTGAAGATGATTAATAAAGCTAAATATAAATTTTTAAATTCAAATAAAATAACAATAAATGAAATAATTAATAATGATTCAATCCAATAATTAGATTAGGTGTTCAATATTATGAGTCAAACCCTGAAAATATTTAAACTGCTATATTCAGGAGGATATGAAGACATTAGTGAAAATATAATAGAATCATTTTCTGCTGTCAGTGTAATTTCCATTTATGTTGGATTGCAGAAGATATTATATACATGGATAGGTTCTTTTGCAGCTAGAACACTTAAAAATAATATTGGACATATGAGAGAGAGATTTTCGAGAGATTATTTGGATTTGAGAGTTTTAAGATATATTACAGTTGAATCAAGAGCGGAATCTTTCGAATTTTTTGCAAATACGGGAATTAATAAAGAAAAATTACACCAACATATTCAAAATCACGAAAATAAATTACTTCCTGT
>JBHLMB010000473.1:0-3374 GCA_048938565.1 Promethearchaeota archaeon
CACGGATGCAATAAAGTCATGACAGATGTTAAAAAAATTGTTATTAAAAAAGAAGCGTTCCGAAATATGATAACGCATGTTCTAAAATTTGGAAGTGATTCGCTTGAAGTAGATTTTGAAGTAATTGGTGTCTGTATGGGAAAAAAAGACATTCTTAAGGAAATTATAAACGCTATTCCTTTGACACATGGAAATAATATCGATATTGAAAGTCAAAAAGTAACTCTTGACATTTTTGCGACAACAGAAGAACAATACCAAAAGAAAAACCTTACAGTAATAGGTTGGTATTGCTCTCATCCAAATCAAGGTTTACAATTTATTAATAAAGACATAAAAAATCATATCTATTTTAAGAATACATTCGACAATAATTGCGTTGGGATCGTATTTGACCACACATTAATGGGGAAAGATGGAGACCTCGGTTTTAAAGCCTATGAGATTGATCAAGATGGAATCAAAGAAGTAGAAATCGAAATTGAAATCCCAAAAACCTTTGATTACTTCAATTGGGTCAAAAAATTTGTAGAAGATTCGCAAAAAAAAGCTCCGCTATTAATAAAGGAAATTGCCGAAGCAGCAAGTACAACACCAAATAATCTCCAAGAAATTCCACTACCCCAAGATTATTTCGTTGAAGACTCGCTCGAACAGGAATATTCCCGTTTAGAGCCTATCGCCCAAGGATTTCAAAAAGGAACTTTAACCTTTACGGAATTCTTTATGGGGCAATTCCTTTCGCAGCTTAGTGTATGGTCCAAGCAAGTTACTAAGGGTTCCTTAGAGGGGTCACTCACACTCCGGCAGACTATGGTAAAAATGAAAGAAGCACTTAGAAATAGCATGGGCAAGATCGAGAGATGGTTTTCTAATACACTAAAAGAAAAAGTTAAGCTCCTAGAAAATAATATATCTGAATATATCGATGTCCGAATAACCAAGCAAAACGAGGTCGCCGAGAACGCGATTAAAGTTAAAGAAGATTTAATTACTAAGACAAAAGAAATAATTGAGAATAACATTAAAATTGCATTAAGTAGTGTTTCTGAAAGATATAAAAGCAATTCAGAGAATTTCTCTCAATGCATTAAACAACAAACTGAATTACACGAAGAAACTAAAGCCCTTTCCCAAAAATTAGAAACAATTCTAGAAAGAGAAACTAATTTCGGACCGGATATCGACGATATTTTACAAAAAACCCAAGAAAAGTTAGATTCTGATATATTAACTGAATTAGATAAGCTCGAAAAAGAGATTCAATCGATAAAAGACATTATTACTGAAATAGAAAAACATTAATATAAATCATAAAAACGCGCTGTAATTATTTTAAAATAATCTTAAACATTTTTAATTCTTTCTTTTCATAATGGTAAATGAAGAGTTGGTTCAACGAGCCTTTGTAGGGATGATCTTTGAATCGGTAATCCTTACTATTTGTTTAATTTTATGCGTTCTCTCGATAATAAAGTATTATCAAAAAAAAATATATTAACCCTTTTCTTGTTTTTAATTTCTTAAATATGGCAATTACTGTTTTATTTTCGTGGATTTCAAAAATACTTGTAATTACAATTGGATTGGAATATAGTCACATTCCAAATTTCGATCCAGTAGATCCTACAGAATATTGGTTGCTCTTGAGAATCGTCGATTTTCGAGTAAGTTTTATTTTCCTTACGATTTCAATGTATTTTGCTTATGTCCTCAAGGTTAATTTATTCGAGGATGGGTATGATAAAAAAATAGAATATTTGTTATTTCATATTCTATATTTACAGCGATATTTTCTTTCTTAATTTACGAAAGAGGGAATACAACGCTTGATGCCATAGCATTCTTCTTAATCTTCTTCTTGCTCTTATTTGTTTTTCCTTCCATTTGCCCAAAAATCATATAAAAATTATAAAATGGCAAATGAATCCGTTTTTAAAAAGGGATTTTTAGCTTTAACAATTATGGGTATTTCTTTTATCGCTATTTTATTTAGCTTTTTCATAGATAGAGTACTCGTGTTAATTCTTGGGTTTGAATTGGACTTCTCGATATTCTATTATATTGCTTGGACGAGTGGGGCTTTTGGTTTGATAAGTGCTTATTTTGGGTTCGTAAAACCACGCGCTAAACAATAATTTGCATACCATTTCTCAAGTTTTTTCTTTCCTATTGATAGAATTCCCTAAAAATTCTTTTAATACGAATTTGTAAAATAGTGTTTATTAATAAGATCAAAATATAATCTACGAAACAATTTTTGTCGGATACTGCCACTTGAATTAGCTCTTTTTCTCAAACGATTATTTAATTAATTAGAGAAAATATTATTATTGTCGGTTTAAATTCCCACGATATTTTCCAAGAAAAACGCATATTTTTAAATATTGCCGATTAATTATAATTCAAATAAATAGAAATTAAATTAAGTTGAATTATGAGTTCTGGAATTGTAAAAAAGACTAACTTGGACAAGATTGGCAAAAATATATCCAAGGTGAAATCTAATTCAGTCGATCAAGACATTTCAGATCAAATTTCGTTTCTAACAAAAAAATTACACGATGCCTTATCTCAAGGTAAGATCACAAATCCAAAGGAATATGGAAAAGATACATACCTCGAAATAGTCAATGATATTCACGACATTCTGAATTTAAATACCGGGTTAACCAAGCAACAAAAATTTGATTATTGTATTATAGAAAGGCATTTTATGAAACTATATTTACAAAAGTTTTCTTCTTAAAAAAAGTACATCAGAATTTAATTTGGCACGATCATGTTTGACGCTATGATTTTGTGAGCTAGTTCCAATACAGCATCGTTTACTTTACGATCTTCTGCTTCTGATATTTTTATAAGCGTGCCCCCTTCACTATTAACCTGGATTTTAATATTATTCAAGTCGAGACTAGCTGTTTCATTGTTATCAATAAAAACAAGCACATAAGGCACATCCATTTTTGTAATATTTTTTATTTCATCGATTTGTTTTCTCACGATCTCGTAAGAACGAACATCTTTTATCAAACCAAAAACTCCCATTGCTCCCTTATATAGAGAACTGAGGAAAAACTTGAAACTCGGTTTAGAACACACATCCCAAAACGCAAGCGTAACAATCTCTCCACTTTTAGTTTCTACATTTTTAACAAATACATTAACTCCAAGATTAAGGCGATAGTTGTTTTTAAAGTGGCACCCTATCAATCCTTGTACAACCTCGTTATTTTCACTAAACCCCGTATTAATGAAAATAATCTTGAGCTTAAAAGATTCCATTAAAACCTGGTATTTAATTTTATTAAATATTTGTGGATCCTATACATATAATTTAGCATTGAATATATTTAAAATATATTCACATTTTT
>JBHLMB010000474.1:0-3372 GCA_048938565.1 Promethearchaeota archaeon
TGTCATAGGCAGAATATATCAAAATATATTTCGCATATGTAATGCTATAGCTTAATACTGTATAGAATATTATAATAAGAACTATTATCAATATTACCTTTATATGGCTTATTAAAAGCTCCTTATTAATTTTAGACGCTTTATTTGAATCAAACGAACTATCATTGAATCCCTTGATGGATTCATTTAATTTTCTGTTATCGTTCATTATTTTCCATCACGCCACTCATGAGCTTTCCTTTTATTTTCTTCGGGAGATGTCCAAAATCTCTGAATCAGATCTCGAAATAATCGAAAATCAGGATTATCGGATTCGTTCAAACTTACAATGTGAAATTTTGAACTTTTCCTTTCTACGACAATGTATCCTTGTTCTTCAAGGTATTGAAAGGCGTGCATGAGTTTTTCCCTTCGATCGATATTCAAGCAATTTTTTACATCAGTCTTGTTAATTACTGGTTCGGATTCTGCTAATTTTGCTAAACTGGCCAAAATTAATCCAGCTCTCAAGGATCCTAAGTTAATAAGTTTATTCAAAATTTTGCTAATTGTAAGTAATAAGTCTAAAAAGTTGTTATAGAAATCAATTTTTTGACTTCCATTCAATTCTAGTGACTTATTGAAATTATCTAGCTCATATTTTTTTATGAAATCCTCAAGAGAGTTTTTCATGATATCTAATAACGAAAGAATTCTTATAAATTCGTTCTAAAAAAATAATATTTTGAAGAATTAAATTTATATTATAAATATTCATCATTATAAAACTTAAATGATATAACAAAAAAATAGAAATTAAAGTATTTGTTATCTCACTGGTTTTCCACAATAAATACAAAATATCGAATTGTTAGGAATCATTTTATTACAGTGAGGGCATCCGTAGTGACCTGGAAAACCCATAGCGCCCCCATTTTTCATTGAATCAGCACTTGCTCGGATGTTTGATTGAGATTCAATTATTTTCCCACAATAAACACAATATCGAGATTCTAATGGTGAAATTTTACCGCAATTAGAACAGGCTCTTTGTCCTGAAACAATTTGCTTTTTTCTGAAATATTCATCATATGTATTATTAGAAGATTTTAAACTATCGGTCAATCTTTCTTTTTCAAGAGAACCCATTTGATAATGTTTTTGGGATTTTTTAACTTTAATTAATCCGATAGTTAATCCCAAACCAATCAAGCCTATCACGCTTCCTCCAATAATAAAGGGAAGACCTTCCACGATAGGATCCGTGGGGTTTTCCTCAACTTTTAAATCGTTATTAACTGCTGTAGAAGTATAATTAAATCCATCACTACATATAAATGAATATGTATAGTTAACCGAATTAGCATAGAGTCTAGTTTGATATTGATAAAGACATCCATCAATATAATTATTATCAGAAAAATCTATTTTACTCATATTGCCATACACACCATTTATAATGACAAAAACATATTCCGGGAAATCGTTGTCTATATCAAGATAAAGCACTTTAAAAGTATAGGTATTAGAACCATACCCTATTTTTGGATCCACTGTTCCCCCGATAAGGAGAGGTGCATTATTATATACAAAAATATCATTGAAACTCGTAGAATTATCTAAAAACTTTCCATCAGTACATTCAAAATAATAAGTGTAATTAAAAGTATTTGGTTGTAATGTCGTTATTAATTGATACCAACAACCATCAGTGTAGTTATCATCGTTTATTTCTATTTTTTGCATTTGATTAATTATACCATTGATAACAACTGAAATTGAAAAGGGCGGATTGTCGTCTTTATCTTGATATAATACTGAGAAATTAAAAATAGTTCGATGAGTGCCTATATATGGAAAAACAGAGAAATTAGTTAAATTTGGGATGTAATCGTTTTGCATGAAAGTAAAAGCATTAAAATTCGTCCAATTCCCTGAAAAAATCTCGTAAGTAGGACGAACTCGCCAAAAATATTGTCCATTCGATAATTGAAGATCAATTGAGACATTCGTCATAATATCTGTTCCCTGGATATCAACAATTTCGTAATTCAATAAAGAAAAATCAGAGGAATTGGAAAGTTGAATTGTATAATTAACATTAGGAATAATATCATTAAAACCCCTCCATTGAAATGTATTCATTCCATTAAATAATATTGCACCATTTATTGGTGATAATAGTACAAGGCTTTGATCAGCAGTAAGCATTACATCATCAAAATGCCAATAATCAAAACCTGCTCCCGAACCAGTTTCTTGTCGGAATCTTAAGGAAAATTCTGAATGCAAGGCATTTGTTGGGAGTATAAAACTTATTTGATGGAATATTTCACCTGGAATACCATCTCCTGGATATATAGCGATTTGTTCCCATGTTCCTGTATTGCTATAATACTCGACATAAAAGTCTTCTCCGAGATCAGGTTCTTCGCTGAATTCATCAGATCCTCTTCTGATCCAATAGGATAAATTCACATTTCTATAACTACTCAAATCTATTGTTTTTAGAGTGATACTTCCTATATCTGAAGAATGATATGCAGAATAAACTCCAGAATTAGAAGTTGCCATATCAACTCCACCTAGACCAAAACCTGTAACTGTCCAATCTGTATCAAAGGAACCATCTTCAAAATCATCTTTAAAAATAATTCCTCCCCCTATATCATAAAAGGGATTGACTTCAGGGGCATCGATCCATTCTGTAGAGTTCGAGTAAAATCCATCGTAACATTGCATCATAAAATTATAAAAACCATAATCGAGAGTTGTTTGATAATAATATTGAATGCCATCCATAGCATTATTATCTGAAATATCAACTTTTTCCATCAGAAACTCCATTCCGTCAATCGATATATTAATATTATGTGGTTGATTATTGTCATCATCATAGTAATCAATCAAAAATGTAAAGATTGTATTATTTCCTCCAATTAAGGGCGAAACTTGAGGATTCAATAGCTTCGGTGGAGCATAATTCGTTTCAAACACTTCTATATCGTTGTATATAAAAGTTGAATTGGAATATTTACCATCGGAACATTCAAAATAATAACTATAATTTGTTGTTGTTAAGGGAATTAAAAATGTGGAAATTTCATATATACAACCATCTATATAATTATTATCCAACGGATCAATTTTAGACATGGGATAGGCGGTTCCATTAATAATAGCGTTAATATCTCGAGGAGCGTTATTATCTAAATCCAAGTATGCGACTCGAAAGTTGAATTCAGTATTTTGATAACCTATTTTAGGTGAGACTGAAGCATTAACTAATTGCGGACTATAAGAATTAGGAATCGAAATCCAATCAATAGCGTTTAATATTAGCTGGTGGTTTGAACCTTGAGCCCAATGATACTGATCCCAAATATGCACGAC
>JBHLMB010000475.1:0-3367 GCA_048938565.1 Promethearchaeota archaeon
GCTCTTTTTATAAAGGTCGCAAGAAAAACTCTTTTAAAAAGATTATGGTTGAATATAACAGGAAAATAAACGCAGAAGATATTTCAAGCATATTTGGATTGAGATCTAGAATTTACAAGTTATCAATTGATTATTTCTCACATAATTCGAAATCAACAAGTAAAAAGGAATTTAAATCTAAGTTTAATTCTTGGAAAGAGGTTTACCGAAGTATTTACAGTGGTGTTCTCGATGAAGGGCTATTCTTCAAGCACTCTTATTTTTCTTCAATTCTAAAGTCTTTATTTCTCATTAAACTAGGGATCATCCAGAACCTAGATTTTGAGGATGTATACGAAGATAGCACATCTAACGACTTGGAAGCGTTTCAAATATATGAATATAATCACTTCTATTGGATTGATTTTCCAAAAGAGCTTTTTGAAATGATATACGAAGAAGTAGAAGATGTAGCTTTCGCATTACAAGATTTATTCATTGATTTATATCAACAACTTTTCTTTGCAGATCTTAGGCATAAAATTGGTGAATTTTATACTCCCTTGAAACTCGTTAAAAAAATGGTTGACGATTCATATCGTATTGGAAGCAAGATTTTAGATCCTTCTTGTGGATCTGGCAACTTCTTAACAAATATCATCATCAACATACTGAATAACGATATTATCACTAACGACACAAAAATTAAAGCAATTAACAATGTGTACGGATTTGATGTTAATCCTTTAGCCGTTTTCACCGCAAAAATAAATATATTTCTCATATTTCTTGAATATTTTGACCTTGGAGATGAAGAAATCCCTAAGCTAAATTTATTTATCGTTGATTCACTTTTTCCAGAAAAATACGAGTCAAAAATGGTATGTCAGCTTAAAAAACTTTATAACTCGTTTGATATGATCATTGGAAATCCTCCTTGGATAACATACAAGGACCTTAATAGCAGGACTTATCAAGAAGGAATCAGAAATTTAGCTGAAGAGTTTGAAATAAAACCTTTCAGCCGATATATTACCCATATAGAATTGGGGAGTCTTTTTTTCTACGCAGTAACGAAATTTCTAAAAATTGGTGGTAAAGTATTTTTTATCAACCCTAAAAGCGTTTTGAATGGTGATCATTGCTTCTTATTTAGGGCTTTTTCAATTTTTAACGATATTGAAGTTTGGGATTTTGACAACTCTAAAACAATTTTTAACATCCCACACATCTGCTTGAAGGCTACTTTCACGGGAAAAGTTGAGGGGGTTTCAATTCACGATAAATATCCCATAAAAGCGTTGATCTTTAACGACGATACTGAGTTTCGGGAGGAGACAATGTATTCAAGCTTAAAAATACAAGAAAAGGGAGCGAAAGTAATTTTGCCTATTTCTCAACTCGATCTATTACATAAAATATCTCCTAGCTTTTATAGCGATAAATTTCACCAAGGAGCCACATTAGTGCCAAGAACCCTTGTTTTTTTTAAAGTGAATAAAAAAGAGAAAGAGATTGTCGTCCTTTCTTCTGAACCTGAAGTTATTGCAACGGCAAAAAAAGAATGGAGGATTGAAATTTCTGATAAGCAAGTAGAGAAAAGTCTAATGTTCACATCATATCTTAATAAGAATCTCGTGCCTTTTTGCTTGAAAAAGTTTAATAATGTATTCATTCCTGTAAACAAGGAACTTGAGTTTAGCCCGATTAATTTGAAAAAATCACCTAAAGCGCATAAATTATATGCAGAACTTGATGACTTATACTTGAAAAATAAAAGAACTACAACTAATCTCGATAGCTTGTTTGACAATCTCAATTATTGGAATAAATTAACAAAACAAAACAAAAACCAAAATTATCTTGTGGTCTACAATGCTTCAGGTTCCACTCTAAAATCCGCGGTAATAAATAATTTCAAAAAAAAGATCATCATTCCTTCTGAAAATTATTATTTTTCAACTAATATTAAAGACGAAGCTTTTTATCTTTCGGCAATTTTAAATTCTCCGATTATTTCTGAGAACATTAAAATTATCAAGAGTTCACGACATATTCATAAAAGACCTTTTTCTTTTCCCATTCCAGAATTTGACAATGAAAATGAAGATCATCTGGAATTAGCGAGAAAGGGAAAGAAATATCACGCTGTAGTTCAAGACATTGTAAATAATAATCCAAATATCAACGCAAATAAAGTAAGAATGCTTACTCATAAGAAATTAGTAAAATTGAGCATATTAGTTGAAAAAGTCGTGTTTAAATAGTAAAACTAAATGATATTAATAAGCTTTTTCTTGGATGATGTATTTTACATATTGATTACAAGAGAAAAATTGAGACGATACAGGGAATAACTTTTGAATTTTAAAGAACTGGGTATTAACGATGTTTATGTTGACGCTCTTGCCAAACAGAACATAACAAAGCCAACTCCCGTCCAGGAAAAAACCATACCACTTGCTCTTCAAGGAAAACATTTAATGGTGCAATCTAAAACTGGAACGGGAAAGACATTAGCTTTCACGCTTCCTATAGTTGAAAACCTAAAGCATGAGAGGAATGAAGCTTTAATTTTAGTCCCTACAAGGGAACTCGCAAAACAGGTTCAAGAAGTAGTTGAAAGTTTAGGTGATAATATTAAATCGCTTCCTATTTATGGTGGTGTTTCCATCAACAATCAAATAGATTATCTTAAAAAAGGAATAAACATCATTTGTGGAACACCCGGAAGAATTATCGATCTTTACAAAAGAGGTGAATTAGATTTTTCAAACATACGGTTTGTTGTTTTGGACGAAGCAGATAGGCTCTGGGATATGGGATTTTCACCGGATATCAAATACATACTACAACAAATAAAAACTAAATATCAATTCATGTTGTTTTCCGCAACCTTGGATCCTGATATTCGAGATTTGGTCAAAAAATACTCAAAAAACGATTTTCAGTTTCTTAACTTGAGCAGGGACGATCTTACCGTGAGAAACACGCTCCAGTTTTATTATATTATCGATAGGTATGACCAAAAGTTTAATACTTTCGTCCAAGTGCTTAGAAAAGAAAAACCAAAATTCTCGCTTATTTTTACGAATACAAAAAAAACAGCATCGTGGCTCGCAAACAAATTAAGCTCTAAAAATAATCAGTTTCGAATCGGACTGATTTCAGGAGACTTAACGCAATATAAACGAGAAAAGATTCTTAAACACTTTAAAGAACGAAAGATAAACATGTTAATTGCTACTGATGTAGCAGCGAGAGGGCTAGATATCGATAACATAACCCATGTGTTTAATTACGATGTACCAAAGTTTCCTGAAAATTATGTACATAGGATTGGAAGGACATCTCGAATGAATAAGAAAGGAATTGCTATTACAATGTG
>JBHLMB010000476.1:0-3361 GCA_048938565.1 Promethearchaeota archaeon
ATATTTCCTATTATATCGGTATGATTTGAATAATAAACATTAACACCGAATTCCTGGTTTTGATTCAAAATATTCTTTGAAATGAGGCTATTGCTACAATTTTCAATATTAATCCCTATATTTATTTTATTTTCAACCTTGTTGTCTATAATGCTGTTATTGTCACAATGGTCATATAATAGTATTCCACTATTTTGTGATATTATTTTATTATTGCTGAAGTAATTGCTTGAGATCGTGTTGTTATTGCACCTATCATAAAGATATACGCCACTAATTGAACCATTGTATAATATATTTTCAGAAACATTGTTTTCATTGCAGTTATCAATAAAACTAATTTCACTATTGGAATGGTTTGAAGCAAAATTATTAGTAATTATATTCTTATCACAACCATTTCTTAAACGTATTCCAATACTCTGAATAAATATTTTCCCTTGATTGAAGGCAGTGTTATTCGTGACGATATTTTCGTCACAATTGGTTCTTAAGTATATTCCATAATTATCATTATCGTAAACAGTATTTTTCGTGATGTTGTTTAGGTTACTCATATAATTTAATTCTATTCCGCTGTAAACATGTCCAAATACGGTATTGTTAGAGATGATATTTTCATAACTATTATCGCTCAATAATATGCCACTGGCGCTATTTTTATGCACCGTGTTATTGATGACAAGGCTACCATTACTCGTGTCTACATTAATTCCGCTTAAGGTATTGTTATAAATAATGTTTCCAATAAGATTATTCTCGTAACTCAAAGTAATAGCTATGCCATAGCCAATATTACTACTCCCATTATTATCCCTTATTATATTGTCGTTGCAATCGTCATAAAGATTCATACCAGATCCATTATTTTGAGCAACCTGATTCTTTGAGATGTTGTTAATATTACATTCAGTTATGAAATATAGGCCATCATTTCCGTTATCGCACACTCTGTTATTGTATATCGTGTTGTTAGAACACATATTTCCTAAAATACCATGCCCCTCATTGTTGTTAAATTGATTATTCAAGATTAAGTTCTCGCTACTTTGATAGAGATCCAATCCATTCCCTTTATTATTAGTACATGTATTATTCGTTATTAATGCATTTCTTACATTATTGAGACGAATTCCTGCACCTAAGGAACTTGAATTAAAAAGAGTACAATTTTTCACGACAAATGGCACTGTTGAATCGCTAATATCAATGCAATTAGAGATATTATTACCATTAATAGTAAGATTTTCTAGGTAATATATTCCATCTTGATAAGTGCACCACGATTGTGCTGAAACCGTATTCCAAGCGTCATTCCCATCAATAATGATGGGATCACAAGAATTATTGTAATACGAAGCTCTTGGTGATTTAGTTTTTTGTTCTATTTCTGGCAGTTTAGAAGTTGAAATAACTAGATTAATCTGGTGAAAAATCAAGGTAAAAAATGATATGGTTATTGCAATGATGAAGATCTTGGTTTTGTACTCTTTTTTTTTTAACTTTCGACGCATCATGCTTCCCCTATTGTGGACTAAAACAGATAGTTATTAAATATCGTTAAAAAAATATATGTAATTATTATGATGTATATTTTATTTAAATTGATCTGGATTTTAATTTATCAGTATTACATTATTATGAATTCTAAAGCTTTTATTTTTTATTATTTGATTAAAATGCGAGATCTTTATCTTTTAAGGTAATTATATTTCAACAAATATAATTACTCGCCTATTGTGAGACTTTTAATCATACACCTATTTGATAAAATCTTTAATTTTCCCTTTTTTAATATAATTATGGAAGAAAAAAAACCGACCGAGAAAATCGTTCGTTTGGCTCACGGTGCTGGAGGTGTTTTACAAGAGGAGCTCGTCCAATTCCTTACCGAAGGGATTGCTCGAAAGTGCGTGAACGATGGTGTTGGTGTGAAAGAACTTGACGATGGAGCGACGATCCCTCTTGAGGATTATGATAAAGAAATCGTGGTGACAGCCGACGGACATACTGTCTTTCCCTTATTATTTCCGGGCGGAGATCTTGGAAAGTTAAGCGTTTGCGGTACGGTAAACGACCTGTTGATGATGGGCGCCAAGCCTTTAGCGTTAACCTCCATCGTGATAATTGAAGAAGGCTTTTCTTTCGAAAAATTAAAATTATTAATGGATTCTTTTAACGAATCAGCAAGACAAGCTGATGTGGCAATAATAGCAGGAGACTCGAAAGTAATGCCCCGCGGCACGTTAAACGACATTATTATTGGGACCACTGGGATAGGGATCAAGAGCAAGCAAGTAAAAATTGAGGATAATAACCTAAAAGTCGGCGATAAAATAATTATCACGGGTTCTATTGGCGATCACGGGACTGCGTTAATGGCCTCCAGGGAAGGTTTAAATATTGAAACAGATCTTACTTCTGATGTTAATTTACTAATCGAAATTAACGAAGCGTTAGAATCATTCATTCTTAAAAATGAGATTCATGCAATGAAAGATCCCACGAGGGGAGGTATTGCGGCAGCGCTTAATGATTGGGCGAATAAATCGAATGTAAGCGTCCTAATCGAAGAAGAAAAGGTACCCATTAAGAAGCAAGTCAAAGCTATTTGCGACATGCTAGGGCTTGATCCATATAACATAGCTTGCGAGGGAAGGGCATTATTATCCGTTAATCCTGCTCGTGCTGATGATATTCTAGAAGTAATAAAGAATACAGCAATCGGGAAAGGTGCCGAGATTATAGGAACAGTACAAGCAGAAAATCCCAAGAAGGTATTTATGAAAACTCTCGTTGGAGGAACTCGTTTCGTTGATATGCCCTTAGGAGAGCCCATTCCCCGTATATGTTAGATTATTTATGACAAATCAAGATGTAATACATTTACTATAACTAAAAATAAAATAAGAAACGAATAAAATGGATGTTCCCGGAACGAGAATTTTAAGAAGCAAGGCCTTTACTGAAAAGATCATCAAAGCCATTAATCAAGTAGTTAGCGAGCTAGGAAAGCCCGTGAAATTCATGCACGTGTGTGGTACTCACGAGCATTCGATATCCAAGTCTGGTTTAAGGGCGTTGCTTCCTAAGCAAGTCGAAATCGTATCTGGGCCAGGTTGCCCTGTTTGTATTTGTCCAGCAGCTGATATTGACAAGGCAGTTGAGCTTGGAAAGCAGAAAAATGTGATTATAGCAACTTTCGGCGACATGATACGCGTTCCCGCTTCAAATATATCTCTTGCAGAACTCAAGGCGAAGGGTGCTGATGTTCGAATTACTTACGGCCCTCACGATGCTGTAAAAATTGCTCGGGAAAACCCAAATAAAGAAATAGTTTTTTTTGCCATCGGTTTTGAAA
>JBHLMB010000477.1:0-3356 GCA_048938565.1 Promethearchaeota archaeon
AAGCATTTCTCCATATGTTCTCAGTTTAAAAGAAGCATTACGGGGAAAGAGCATCCATGCGTTATGCAATATAGGCACATCCTCGATCCCTTCCTTATTAAAATCTTTTAAAAAGGCAGATTCAGGCTCTTTAGGCGTGAGAATTTTAAAAGGACTCGGTATTTTCGGAGTGTTTATTCTTTATTTTGCGTATTTTGGACTAATTAATTACATTTCAAGGTCATTAATATTTGTCCATAACGATTCACCCCTATTTAGTAACATCCTTGATTTTAGTGATGTGTATAGAATAGTTAGTCTATTGATAGGGGGGATTTTTGGATTTTTCCTTGGATTATTGATCCATTTGAAATTTAATTGTCCTAAAAATGTTAGACGGGCAATGATACTATCTGGAATAGGAGGCATTAAAGAGCCGTTGAAAGATTCAATACCAGAAATTATAAAAACTTTAGGAGACCTAAATTTATTATCGCCATACTATCAATTGAAGCAAAATCCAATTGGAGCGTTTATAGAGGATCCTTTTCTCAAGAAAGCTATTGTAAGGATTGAACTATGCAGGACTTTGGGAAAAATAGGTATCGGTTCCAATTTAGCAGTTAATGTCCTTGTGGAGAAATTATTGGATAACAAGCAAAGCGTAAGACGTGAAGCTGCTTTAGCGCTAGGCAAGCTTGGCTCGACTGCCTCCTCAGCAGTTCCAAGCCTGATACAAACGCTCAAAGATAAAAAAGCTGATATTAGATGGAGGGCTGCTGAAGCACTTGGAAGAATAGGTCAAGGCACGCCTCAAGTAATTTCTGCTTTAGAAGAAGTATTGTATGATAAGTATGATCATGTCAGCGCACAAGCTGAATTTTCACTTGAGAAGATTAAAGAAAGCCAAACATAATTCTTTTTTTTAAAGACTTATTATCCATAACTTTTTTTTTTTAGGATTAATTATTAAAAGAAAATACTCTTGAAATGAATAAAAATGAATGAAACTGTTGAAAATCCATACGCTTCAAAGTTTTGGACAAAAAGTTATGATGAGGGCGTCCCCGCCGAAGTTGAGGTACCTGAACTGAACATATATGAGCTTGTAGACAGGGCTGCTGAGAAATTTGGCAAAAGACCTGCTATATATTTCTTGAAAAAAAGAATGAATTATAAAAAATTTAAGGAGACTGTCGATAAGCTTGCAACAGCTCTAGCAGACTTGGGTGTGACTAAAGGTGATATGGTTGGTCTCGTAATGCCAAATTTTCCCCAGTATGTCATTGCTTTTTACGCAATCCTGAGGGCAGGAGGCATTGTAAGTGCTTGTAACACGCTCTATACTGAGCACGAGTTAATGTATCAATTAAACGATTCGGCCGTGGAAGTATTAATTGCTCACGACGCACAACTCGATAAAATAAACAATATTAAAAATTCTACAAGCATTCGCCATATTATTATATCGAATGTATTCGATTTTGCGCCAATGGCAGACAAAAATCCACCCGAAATCGCAGGAACTATACAGCTTTTAAACCTACTTAAAAAGACAAAACCAAATCCTCCCAAGTTTGAGACAAACCCGAAAGAAGACATTGCAGTGCTCCAATACACGGGCGGAACCACGGGATTGCCTAAAGGGGCAATGCTTACGCATTATGGTCTGATGAGCGCTGCTCAGGTGCTCCATATATGGGGTACGAAATATTCTGTACCTGGAAAAGAAACTGTATTAACGCAATTACCCTTGTCTCATATATATGGTACGAGCGTTTGTTTAAACAACTTCGTCAATATAGCAGGATGTATCGCTTTAAATCCTGATCCTAGAGATCAAGTTTCTTTCTTTGAAGTAATTAAAGAGACTCATCCCACTCATTTACCGGGTGTGCCTAGAATTTATATGCAATTACTCGAAAGGGAAGATTTTAAGGATTATGTAAAACGGTTTAAATCCTTAAAGTTGTGCGAATCAGGTGCCGCACCAATGCCTCATGAGGTAATGGAAGAATTTGAAGAAGTAACGGGATCAAAAATCATAGAAGGATATGGTATGTCCGAAACATCTGCAGCTGGTGTCTCAAATCCCGTTGATGGAATCCGGAAAACAAATTCAGTTGGAATACCCGTACCAAATATGGACTTTAAGATCGTAGATATTGATGATTACACGAAAATCGTACCTTTAGGCGAAACTGGAGAAATAATGTTGAGAGGCCCTTCGGTCATGACGGGATATTGGAACAAGCCAGAAGAAACTGCCGAACAAATGAAAGAAGGCGGTTGGATACTCACGGGCGATATCGCAAGAATGGACGAAGACGGATATGTGTACATTGTTGATAGGAAGAAAGACATGATTAATATCAGCGGTTTTAAAGTCTATCCTCAAGAGGTTGAAAACTTACTCGTTGAACACGAAGCCGTTGATAAAGCTGCCGTTATTGGAATTGATAATCCTAATAATCCAGGGAGCGATATAGTTAAGGCATATATCGTTTTAAAGACTGAATACGATGAAAGCGATGATCTTTTAAGTCAAGTTCAAGATTTTTGTAAGAAAAATTTGGCTCCATACAAGGTTCCGAAGAAGTACGAATTCCGCAAGGAACTTCCTGAAACAAAACTATTGAAGCTAAGCAGAAAGGATTTAAAAGATTATGAAAAGTTCCAAAAAGGAGAAGAAATTTATTAAACTCTAGCGTTATTATTTATTCAAGTATAAACCTTTTTTTTTTTAAAAATATTTTTTATTTTTATTTTTAAACCTACTTTACTATTATGCCTTTATTTTCAAAAAAGCGTGTTATTAGGACATAAAATTGACAAAAATATCAATTATATATTATCATTTTTATTTGATATTCTCATCATATAATAAGATGAGATATATTGGAATCTAAAGAAAAGAATTATGCAATAAATCTTCTACATTCTCACGATAAAAATCGCTTAAATTTCCTCAATTTTATTCTAACATTAAGAAGATCAGATTCTGTAGTAGGAAAAAAATTGTTAATACCCTATTATGTTTTAAATTTTAAAATTATGCTATTGTTGATCATTTTAAAGTTTTTAGATATCTTAACGACGCAAGTTGGTTTGTCCACGGGTCTTGCACAAGAATCAAACGCATTTATCATACCTTTTTTGAACGAGATTATTGTTTTATATATCGTTTCTTTCGTACCGATGGTGCTACTAATATTCATAAATTTTTATGTAATGAAAGCAAAGAGATTAGGTTTGTTAAAGTTGTTGACGGTATCCTCGTGTCTTTTGATGTTATTATTGGCAGTAACAGTTGCAAATAATTTTATTGTGCTTTATCAAGCATTGATATAAACACAATTATATAGTTTAATCAATAA
>JBHLMB010000478.1:0-3353 GCA_048938565.1 Promethearchaeota archaeon
CGTCTTATACCATGTACCGTCATCAACTGTAAAACTTGGATAATCTAACCATTGTACGGAGTCATCCGTTTGTGCTCCAATTTTCAAGTATTTAAAATTAGTTTTATCCGTATTAGGATTTTCATAAACGATTGAACTTGTTACTAAATTTAGAGAAATAATTACGACAAAAATGCTCAAGACCAACACTTTTTTTTCTTTTGAGTTAATTACTTTCATGTGAATAAATCCCCTTCTTATAGAGAAATTTTTTGATTATTTTTTATTCGAATAAGATGAACTATTTATATTTAATGCATCTAATTTATATAAATATAAACATTTTAGAAAAACTGTAAGAGTATTAAAAATGATTCAAGCAATCCTTTGTTTACAATTCGTTTTAAACCAGTCTCCAACAGGTGAAATTGAACCTGAATTCAAGCCAGTCCAAATCGTTTTCAAGAACGATCAATTTAATGCTGCGAATTACTCTGGGCTCATCGTGGAAAACGACATTTTTGCTATATTTTACCAGCACACGACGGGTATTTATGCAAGTAGGGGGAGCCAAAGCAATTACTACACGGGTAGGCTTAAGGAAACGCCTTTTCAAGTCATTTCTTATTACAAACAAGAAACAGACGGCACTCAATACATTACAATTTCAATTTTTGAACTGGACGATGAAATTCCCATATTTGAGGATTTAATCAAGGATTTAACCATACGGCTAGATAATTCTTTTGAATCATTAAACAAAGCTAAAATCGCAAAGCAAACATCCATATTATTCAAAATAAATGATAAAATAAAGACTGATATCGAATTTACAATCTTCCAGATTGAACGATTGGCCAACTTGGATAGAACGCAAAAAGTCGCATTAATCTTTAACACGAGAGAAAGATTAACCATATTGAAAACTCTTCGAGAAAGGCCAATATCAAAACGGGCCATGAAGGACTTTTTAACATCGATATCTTGATCGAGCCATTTTTAGAGCTCAACTTGCTCAGGCGCGATTGGATAAAAGGAGAAAAAGATAGAGCCACGGGAAGGATGAAATTTCAAGGAGAACACCTATTTTTAGTAAAAGATATAACATTAGTTCGAGCACCCAATAATAGCCTAATGAAACATTTAAAAAGCACCAATCCATCTCTTCATAAGAACTTTACCCAAAAGACTACGGAATTCTTTTCAAAATACGATCCAATGCTTCAAAGCGACGAAGATTTAGCAAGAATGTCAATGCTTTTGCTAAATCCCGATGTATATGATTTTCTCGCCCTCATGAGGAAGAATTATTATCCAGTAGCAAAAATTCCAAAAGTGTTTTCCGTGTACGCAAACACCCCAAAAATACTTGATTGGTTGAAAAACATTCAAGTCATCGCAGATGTTAGTGATGACGAAAATAGGGAATTCACGTGCTTACTAACTGATATAAAACCTCTTATCATATTTCCCGAATATCTACTACCAAAAATTAGAAAAGCCTTTCAGACCTACGACAAAGATCAACACATTTCTCACGAAATCGCTAAAAAAGCATTGGAATTGCTCGAGGTCACCTACCCTGAAAAGATAGATATATAAAATTTTTATTTTATACGACTTTTTTCCCCTATTTTTAATAGGAAAATAAGAGATTCTTAACCTCGTTGACCATTACTTCAAGTTGCTCATACAGCTCTAGCTTGTTTTCGATGTTTATTTTTATAAAGAAAATGGACAAGTTCTTTTTTTCGTATTTTTTAGGAATGACAAAATCCTCGATCATCCTCGATGCATCAGTGTTTTCAGAGGTGAGAAGTCCTACAACGATAACCTTGTTCTTACTAATCTTATCCAATATCTTATTTAAAATATCGTTCCACTCTGGATCAATGAAAGTCCTACCTGTTATGTTGAAAGTGCAAAACACGCCATCGGAATCCGAAATTTTAAAGGATTCGTAATCGTGGTTTTTCACGATGAGCCCGTTTGAATACCTATATAGCTGTTCTTTTTTCTTATCCTTTAGCTTGGATAAATTTCCCAAATCTTCTATATCTAATATTATATATATTAAAGGATTTTCTAAGGGATTCTCTGAAACAAAAGATAAAGTCACGATTTCCTTTTTACTTTCTAGAATTGTGTTTATATCTTCAATTATGATTGATTTGAGTCTTTGCTCTTCTAATTCCATGCTTTTTAAGATATAATGATAGGAAAGGATGTTAAACGAATTTTCGATATTATCTCCATTTAGCGCACTCGTTTCCGTGTACAATATTCTCGTGTCTGAAGAAATCGAAAGGCTGGATAAGTCTGAGAAATCCGTTAAGCCCGATTTTTCGTAAAGATCGGCAAATTCTGACAAGTCCCTTGCTAATTGAGCGCCTTCGTTAAAATCAACATTTCGGTCGTTGATAAGGTCGTTTTTATTTCCAACGATTATTATCGGTAAATCCTTGTATTCCGTAAACTCCCTGAGCTCGTCGTGCCACACTTTCACATTTTCGAACGATTGTCGATTTGTCAGGTCAAACACGATGAATGCCGCTTGGGCACCCTTATAGTAGATCTTCCTGTATCGCTTAAAATATTCCTGAGCACCAATATCCCATAAGGATAGGCTGATATTATTTCCAAACGCCTCAAAGGAGTGTCCCATGACGTGCAAGCCCATTGTTGCCCTATAATCCGTTAAGAACTTCCTTCCAACGAATCTTCTTACTATGGAAGTCTTCCCTACCATATGATCTCCAACGATAATGAACTTGAACCTGTAAGCACCCCCTTCCTCTATCTTTTTTCTATATATAACATTAATGTCTACTGTTTCTTGAGTTGCAGTTGTCGGTTCAAAATCAAATTCGGGAAGGTGAATGTTAATTACTTCTTTTTCTGGGGCATTGAGGATTTGAGCAACTTTTTCTGCAATATAGTATGCGTATGGAGAAATTCTCTCTACTGAAGCGACGCTCTTTAAAACAATGCTCAATGTCTTGGTTTCTTCAATGGAAACAAATAATAAACGATGCTCGCTCGTGTCAAAATTGGCAGTTCCAAATTCCCTGTAGGCAAATTCATCCCTCAATCTCTCCATAATGGGATTGACGACGACTCCTAATATCGAAACGATTTCCATGTCAATGTCCTTTCTTTTTTCTCCTGCAATGATGAAACCATTCGTATCTGATACAATCACGGCTTCAATATGATCATTGATTTTCAGAAAATTTTGGAACAATTCTTCGAAAAGCACTTTTTTATTTTGGGTCATTTATCTTCATGCAAGGTTTTTTAATCTAGAAAGATCATTATTAAAATGGATCTTTTTCTTTAATAAAGTATCGAAACAAGAAAAAGTTATCATTTCA
>JBHLMB010000479.1:0-3348 GCA_048938565.1 Promethearchaeota archaeon
ACCTCTACATGTGTACCCCAGATTACTTACCAATTGGATCTTTTTATTGGATTATGGGGAGAGGAAAAGGATACATAAACACCGGCATTTATCTGCGCAATAACGAAGGAATGAAAAAGAAAAAGAAAATAGCAGATATTGTCAGAAATATATTACATGAGAAATTCTATGCTGAAGATCAGTACGAATTAATAGACGCTAGAGGGAGCCCAATACCTTCAGTAATACCAATGACAAACATCGTTGCGAATGGTTTCGTGACATTTGGTGATGCGGGAACGCAACCAAGCCCCTTGGTAGGAGATGGTATAAGACAATCATTATTCACGGGTGAATCAATATCAGAATTAATAATTAACGCATTCGAAAAAGGAGACTTATCAGAAAAAGGACTTTGGAATGCAAATAAGTTAGTACAACAAAATACAATCAAAAACCTCGTTGCTTATTTGAAATTAGAGGCATTTAGAGAGTTTGGTACTACAGGATTAAAAACAATGTTAAAAAGGGTTCCTGAAGTCTTAGGTTCCTTCTTTATTAATAAAGATCTATCGTTTTTCGAACAGCTAAGTGCTGCTGCAAAACTACGAGGTACGGGATTAATAAAAGCATTGCTTAAGATCCGAAAGCACACAAAGACATTGAATAAAATTTTTAGTAAATATCCAGATACTCCAGAAAAATATCCAGAATGGAAAGAAGCTTTCTTCGATTTATTAGATAGCATTGGAGTATTACCCGAGGAAAAAGCCCTTCTTACACCATAATGCCTCTTTTTTTATTTTTTAAAGAAGTATTTCAATCATACAAGGAATTTCTCCCTGTACAAGACCATGATTTCAGCATTTAACCAGCATAACTCATCTCTTGAGCATCCGGAATTGTGGATCTCTTCGGCAAGTGCTCTTATTTCGTCTTCAGTAACCATATCATATCCTTTTTGAATGCTCAATCTCCTTTCTGCAAGCAACCATATTAGTTCATCTTTACTTAATTCATTTAAGGATATAAAATAAGCCTCTTTTTCTACTAGATGTTTGAAATCTTCTTGGGAAACATCATCTTCTTTATCATATTTTATAATTATTGGATCTTTCTTTTCTTTCGGTGTGATTATTCTATATTTTGTAAGTTGCTTTAACCATTTCCTTATTCTTTTCTCTTCATTCAATACTTCTTTCGCTGCCAAATTTAAAACTTCCATTTTTGAATGACTTATGTAAGTAAAAACATAATATTTTTCAAATTTTTAAATATTCTCACATTTTGAAGATTTTTAATTTAAATAATTATAAATGAACAGAGTTAATTTATTTAGTAAACAAATACTATAAATTTACAAAGTTAGTTACCTAGATGAATCTTATGGATAAACATGTTGTTGCAATTTCACATTATGAGGAAAAAATAAAATCAGTAGAAAAGGTTTTAAACCTTTCTAGGACATTCCAAGACCTCAAGGGAGATGAAAAAGTCTTTTTAAAACCTAATATCGTGTATTGGGGCGAAGACCCTTCCTTCCCAAAGTATGGAGTCATTACGACTTCACGAGTGATCGAAGATGTAATTATATATCTTCAAAATAATGGTATAAAAGATATTACACTAGGGGAAGGAATTGTCACGAGCAAGGTAAACGATCTTGACACAGCACGAAACGCTTTTGAATATTTGGGATATAACAGATTCAAAAAAAAATATGGAATTAAAGTCCTTAATATTTTCGAAAAGAAATTTGAAAAGGTTGATATAGGAGATGATATAACGCTTAATTACAGCATTGATGCCTTAAATTGCGATTTGATCGTGAGTCTTCCAGTGTTAAAAACACATTCACAGACAAAAACAAGCTTGGGAATAAAAAACCTGAAGGGTTTGATTGATGTTTCTTCTCGAAAGAAATGTCATTCTCCCGATCTGCAAAACGACCTTGAATTTTACATTTCTCGCCTAACGGATAAGCTTCCAACTTGTGCTACCGTGATCGATGGAATATATACAAATGAGAGGGGGCCTGGACCTGAAGGAACTCCTCGGAGGAGTAACCTTCTAATAGCTTCTTCTGATATTTTTTCAGCAGATAAAGTTGGATCGCTTATTTTAGGGTATACCCCATCAGAAATTCCATATTTGAACTATTACGCACAGAACCACGAGAGACCACTCGATCTTTCAGATGTAGAAATTGTCGGAAAATCGATTGAAGATGTTAAAATGAATCTCAAATACAAGTTTCCATATACGGACGATGGCTTAATGCCACTTGCTTATCAAAAGCAGGGTATAAAAGGAGTAAATTTTAAGGAATACGATAATTCATTATGCACTTATTGTACCTTATTAGTTAATTCAGTCGTGAGTGCAATCCCCTTGGCGTGGAAAGGAGAGGCTTTTGAAGACATAGAATTCATCCTTGGAAAGAGGATGGATCCTACGCCAGGAATGAAAAAAACCATATTATTAGGTCAATGCATGGTAAACAAGCATCGTAATAATCCCAATATTAACGAGGCGATTCCGATAAAGGGATGTCCTGCGAAAATAGAAAATATTAAAAAAGCGCTAATGAAAGCTGGAGTTGATATTAATCCCGAGTTTATTGAAAACGCTGAAAAAATTAATCTTTTAACTGGTCAAATCTACAAGCATGATTATAAAATATTTAGAGAGTCTTTTTTCAACGATGAAATTATCGATGATGTCGTTCCTCCAATCGATACAGCCCAAGCTTGTCATCTCATTATTGACGAAAATAATAATTTAAAGGAAAGGACTCATTTCGAAATCAGGTTCTTCGGAATCATAGGAGCAAAAAGAGTGGATGTAATTAATAATATCTCGATTAAAGGGCAGGATGGATATGAATTACAATTTATAAAACAGAAGTTCGATTTTAATAATGGTAATGGATACATTATTGACAATCTAAATAGGGGAATAGTAAGATTTGTAGCACAAGATAAAAACGGATTTTTAAAAGAAGGAATCTACGAGTTTATAGTAGAGTACGCAAATGGCGAAGTGCGAACGAAATCAGTCAATTTACTTTCCAACCACGATTTAATAAAACAATATAAACGATATAAAGATAATTTTTCGTTTTCCTTCGAACAAAACTATATTTCTAATGAACAGGCACAAATTTCAGGTAATATATGCTGGAACACCCTGAAAAAATATAAGGATAAAAACGCTTTTTATGTAAATTACATATCAGAAGGAAGAGAGAAACACATAAACTTTCACGACTTGACATTTGAAGATGATATATTCTTAATGTCAACTATAATGCCTTCCTATGGATTGAATAAGGATTGTGCATTTGTATATACTCGTTGGAAGCCTCTA
>JBHLMB010000480.1:0-3346 GCA_048938565.1 Promethearchaeota archaeon
AGGCAACTAATGTAAAGCTGGAGATGGAATTTATTTTAAATCCAGGGCTTTATTACGAACAAGTGATTGGACAAGCCATAGGCTTGTTTATTTATTTCATTGTAATTAGCTTTATAATAGGCATCTTTCAAATCTTTATTTATAAACATAAAAAAAAATTTAAGAAAATCGATTGAAAAAAGTCTGATTCCTTTTCATCTATAGGATTTGTTATATTTTTCTCCATATCACCTGCATATCATCCTGATTCATATTAAAGGAATCTGATTATAATTTTAATATCATCATTTTATCCTATAATGATTAATTCAAGCATCAATAATCTCGCAAAAATATCGATTATCGGCCATCCTGCTGTTGGGAAAACGACAATATTGAAACTTCTTTCTGAAAAAGTCATCGACAAGATCTATTTGCCCACCCAAGGTTTTGATTTGACTAATGTTGAATTTGGTAATTATCGTTTAAGAATTTGGGATTTTGGAGGCCAGAAAATCTACATGAATACCTATTTGAGTTCTTATCTTCTCGGTTCTGATATTGTCCTCATTGTTACAGATTCAACGCTCAAAAACGTGAATTCATCAAGACCACTTATAGATGTGGCTGAAAAAATCACGGATAAAGAATGCCCCATCATCGCAATTGCTAACAAGCAAGATTTATACGAACGAAATCACGATCGCTTGAATGTTGAAAAAATTAAGGATATTTTGGATGTAAAAACCTATGGTTTAATTGCCATAGATCCAACGAATCGAATAAAATTAATGAATATTATAAAAGATGAGCTAAATAAAGTACTTACTCGAAAAGAGGTTAATTTAAATTGAATTTTAAAGAAAATGAATTATTTGGAGCTGCTTTGATTGGATTCGACATGATAGATGGTCCATTTCTAAAGTGGAAAAAAGAAAAGAAGCAGGGAAATGGAATTGTCAATCTCGACGAATTTGCCATGAACTTTTATTTGGCATTTAGAGGAGGAAACGCAGGGAAAAAACCAAGAGCAATTTTATACGATAATTTCTATATCGTGGCTTTTCCAAGGGACTTGGAACTGTGTTGCTTGTTCATGAAGCCGCAAGGAATAGAGTCAAACATACAACAATTAAATAAGATCGCAAGTAGATACATGCTAGAAATGGAAGAAAGCGAAGAAAAAGACGAGGGAGAAGAATCACCTGATGGAGATATTATTGAAGAAATTCAGAGACTGATCGTTAATCTCCTAAACGGTACCGAGATGTCTACGCCAGAGTTGCGCAAGTACTTTAAAGTTTCGAATTCGCAAATCTGGAAATTAATGTCTGATCTGGAGAGTTCTAAAAAAGTCAAGCGAACTGGTAAAAAAGGAAGAGCTCAATGTTGGACAGCATTATAAAATAAAAAAAAGAAGAACGAATGTTATTTCATTCGAAATTTAAATTTTCTTATAATAAGAATTGTAATTATTGCACCGAATCCTAATATGAATAACAATGGATATCCAGGGATTGCTTCATCTGGTATGCTTTTCTTGATAGTAACTTCGTCAGATCCAATATTTCCAGCGCTATCCCGAGCATAAACGATGACCGTTACATTACCTTCAGATAGATTATCCCATTGAGTTTGATTAATTGCTCTATTTGTTCCTGTAAAAGTCGTGTTTGTAACCCCATTGTCAATTGTATACCAAGTTTGAACTGGAAGATCATCAGTTACTGATACAGTGAAATTTGGAGCGCTTTGTCCGTAACTATTTTCAGCAAATGAAAGCACGACGATTGGATCATCAGTATCTTTGATTACTTGTCTGGTAACAGTCTCAATAACTCCTTCAGAATTATTTGCATTAAAACTAATAGTATGGTTGCCCATAGATAAACCATCCCATATCGTTTGGTTGATTGTTCCGCTGAAGTCCGAAAATATTGTTTTAGAACCTCCATCAATCGTGTACCATGTAGCATTCCGATATTCTTTTTCAGCATATATCTGATAATCAGGTGCGTTTGTTGAATAAGCACTATTTTCTATTGGATCAGATACGGATAAATTATCGGCTTTAGCGGCGGGTATAATATATTTATAAATGATTTCGTTAGTACAATTTGGTGTTGCTCCTAAATCTGGTGCCGATAAATCTATTGTATCAGAAGTAATGGCCACAACCATATTTAGTTCAGGAATAATTGAAATTTGTTGCCCGAAAAGCCCAACTGCAGAGTAATATTCAGGTCTTAACCACCATAGATATCCATACATTGCCTCTTCTCCAAGACCGACAGGAGTAGCGTGTTCTTGGGTCATATTATATATCCATTCTGAGGAAACGACTTGTGTCCCATTCCAAGTTCCATTATTCAAGCATAATTCCCCTATCCGCGCCATAACTCTCGGAGTTGTATATATTCCAAATCCTCCGTGTGTTATATTCGGGAGCGATGGAGTGGCCCATTCCCAAGGATCTTCATCCCATTCTAGATCATCAGGATCCACTCCAATTGGATCGAATAAATATTGTTGAGCAAAATCTGATAATTTTGTGTTGGTTACATTTTGAAGAACAGCTGCTAATAATTCAGTATTACCCGTATTGTATGTGAAATTCATTCCTGGTTCTGTGACCAGGGATTTATTGATAATATAACTAATGCTATACCCTGATTCCGGCCATGCGCTTAAGGCATCGTCTCCTTCGCTCCAATTTAAACCCGTTGTCATTGTTAAAATATCTTCAATGGTGATATCTAATTTTTCAGTTGCATTAGTAAGATCTGTCGACCATCTGTCGGGAAAGATATCAAAGAATCTCTCATTTACACTAGTTAAATTACCCCTCTCAATAGCTATACTCGTAAGAAGCGATGTAACTGATTTTGTAACGCTCCACATGGCGTGTCTATCTCCTCGAACTTCTTCAACTCCAAATAATAAGCCTGGATACCAACCATATTCTCTCACGGGTCTTCTGACAAAATTTTCCAAGTATTCATCATGTATAATATAACCCTCTCGAGAAATTAGAATACTCTGGATATAATATTGGTTATCTAAAATATAGTCATACATATCCTCAATTATATCTGGATCTAATCCTAACGCTTCAAGCGATTTTTCTTCCCAAGTATCATCGCCTTCGTCGTCTGGAAAATAATACTCAATATCAGCCTTAACTAAAGTTACTGGAAAACAACTTAGAACTAATAAAGAAGCAATAATTGAAAATCCAATGTATAATTTGTTTTTATTTTGCATTTTTTTCACTTAAATCTGTTGTTGTTGAAAGAAAGATTTTTCGAGTAAAAGGTGGAAAAAGAAAATGTGCCTTATAAAGATAAAAGAAGATGGAGGGAGTGGG